>JBEGMF010000036.1:0-17642 GCA_041183205.1 Actinomycetota bacterium
GAAATCCACAGGAACTTTCACGGTAAATAAGCCGTTCTTTTTGTGGACTTTTAGTTCATATTTTTTTCAGCACGGCGCGGCACTTTGGGCGTACGCTGCGATTGAAACTCAATTTCTAGGAGGCGCTATGCAGTCGTCCGATGGAACACCAGCGGTAGTTACACAAACCCGCATTAAAGAGTTAGCCGAGTTTCGAAGTCATGACGCACCGGTTGTGAGTTGTTATCTCGACATTGATGGACGTCGACAAATTCGCAAGCAGGATTACGTTTTGCGCTTCGAATCAATGGCAAAAGAATGCGAAGCATCGCATGCCAATGCAAAAAATGATTTGCGACGAATTTATGAATACGTGAGTAACGGAATCGACCGCAGCCGCACACGCGGCCTGGCGGTTTTTTCATGCGCCGAAAAGGGCCTGTGGGAAGTTGTTTCATTACCGGTTCCGGTTGCCAATCGTGTGGCGGTTAATCATTCGCCAGTCATTGCGCCGCTCGAAGCGGTGGTCAATGAGTTGGAAAGTTTGGCCGTCTTAATGGTTGACAAGCAGCGAGCCAAACTTTTGTTGTTAGAGATGGGCCAAATCGTTGAAAGAGTTGAACTTTTTGAGGCGTTGCCGAGGGCTAATGAACATAAGGGCCATGCTGAAAAAGGTCGACGAGAACGTGAGCAACATCATCTTGAAGAATTAACTCATCATCATTTACGTCACGCTACTGACGCGGCATTCAAACTCTTTCAGAAAACTTCGTTTGGCTATCTCACGATTGGTGCCACCGATGAAATGTACGCGGCTACCGAAGCGCTCTTGCATCCGTATTTACGCAAAGCGTTAGGCCCACGAATTCATGCCACTGCTCATTCGAGTGATACCGAAATCTTGGCGGCGGCCTTTGCGGTTGAACACGAAATCGAACAGCAGATTGAGAAACAACATGTCGAAAAGTTGCGTGAAGCCGCGGGAGCGAAACGCAGAGCTGTTCTCGGATTGACCGACACCATCAACGCGATTTACGAAAAACGCGTGTCGATGTTGTTGGTGTCTGATGGCTATAGCGAATCGGGCTGGATTTGTTCCTGTGGGGCAATGGCCTTGCGGGGGCCACGTTGTCCTATTGATGGTCAAGATATGGAACGCACTGATGATGTGGTCAGCAATGCCGTTGATGCGGCGTTGGCCGAGGGCGCTCGATTGTTGATCTGCAATGGCAACGCGGATCTTGATGTCATGGGCCGTATCGGTGCGTTCTGCCGTTATTAGCCACCATAAGTTCCACAGAAACAATTGATGACGCGGCCGAGCCCTGCCATGTGTTACTGATTGAGCATGCAGTTGCGAGTTGGTATCGATATAGGGGGCACGAAATTTTTCGGTGTTGCCATCGATGAAAGTGGCCAACTCATCGCTCGCCGTCGCGCCGCCACCCCAACTGCATCGGTCGACGTGGTTAATCAAATCGCGGAATTCATCGAAGACTTCTCTAAACACGGCACGGTGCAATCAGTTGGATTGGGAATGCCCGGTGCGGTTGACCTTGATGGAGTTTTGCGATCGGCACCAAATTTGCCCTGCATGATTGACGTGCCCACGATCGAACTACTTTCGAAGCGTTATCCCAACATTTCGTTTCAGGCTGACAACGATGCGACGTGCGCATTGCGCGCCGAACTCGCGGTTGGTGCTGCACGAGGGGCAAAGTCGGTGATGTTGGTGACGCTCGGTACCGGTATCGGTGGAGCCATTGCCGCCAACGGAAATGTGGTGGCGGGCGCTCATGGTTACGGAGGTGAACCTGGCCATATGGTGATTAACCCCGACGGGCCACTTTGTGTGTGTGGACGCTTTGGATGCTGGGAGCGTTACGCCTCCGGTGCCGGTCTTGCTCGGCTTATCAAGGAAGCAGCACTTGATTGCACCAATGAAGAGTTGGTGCAACGCGCGGCTGACGGCGATGACGCGGCCCTCGCGATTTTTTCCAACTTCGCTCAATGGGTGGGGCTCGGTCTTGGCAACCTCATCAATATCTTCGATCCCGAACTCATTGTGGTCGGTGGAGGATTGAGCGAGGCATCGGAGTTTTTCCTCGCAACGGCCAGCGAAACCGCTTTAGCGCACACGGTTGGCCCTCGCACGGTGACCAAAGTGGTCGTCGCTCAACTCGGCAGTGAATCCGGTGCAATTGGAGCGGCGTGGCTCCACTAGCCTTGCGCAAATGGAATTCCGCAGGATCACACAACTTCCGCCGTACGTCTTCACGATCATTGACTCGCTCAAGATTGAAGCGCGTCGAGCCGGCGCCGATGTGATCGATTTAGGATTTGGAAATCCTGATCTGCCTTCACCTGATATTGCCGTTGAGAAATTGGCCGAAGCCGCGCATCTTTCACGCAATCATCGATATTCAGCCAGCCGCGGTATTCCGAAATTACGCGAGGCAATTGCCGGCTATTACCAACGTCGATTCGGTGTCACTCTCGATCCCGATACCGAAGTAATTAACACCATTGGGGCAAAAGAAGGTTTCTCCCATTTGATGTGGACTCTTCTGCAGCCGGGCGACGCCGCTCTTGTGCCATCGCCTTCATATCCGATTCATATTTATGGTCCGATTTTTGCTGGTGCTGATATCCGCGAAGTTCCGTTAGGTACTGGTCAGGATTTCTTCGACAATCTGCAAGAGCAATGGGAATACTCATGGCCGAAACCACGCGTCATCGTGATGTCATTCCCACATAATCCAACGACAACCTGTGTCGATTTGGATTTCATGCAGAAGATCGTTGATTTCGCTCGGGAAAAAGATGTTGTGATCGTGCATGACAATGCCTATGCCGACATTGGTTTTGATGGCTATCAACCGCCTTCGATTCTGCAAGCTGAAGGTGCCAAGGAAGTGGCTGTCGAGTTTTATTCGATGACCAAATCGTTTTCGATGGCCGGTTGGCGTGTGGCCTTCATGCTCGGTCGTCCAGATGTAGTAGCGGCGTTAGCCAAGTTCAAGAGTTATCTCGATTACGGCACCTTCCAGCCAATTCAAATTGCGGCCACCGTGACCCTTAATGAAGCCTCCGATTTCCCCACCGAAGTGAACGAGATTTATCAGTCTCGTCGTGATGCACTTTGTGGTGGATTGCATCGCATTGGTTGGGAAATTGAACCGCCTAAAGGAACGATGTTCGTATGGGCGCCTATCCCTGAACAATATTCCGACATGAAATCAATTGAGTTCGCGTCGTATTTGGTGAAAGAAGCCAATGTTGCCGTTTCACCCGGTGTTGGTTTTGGTCCCGGCGGCGATGGATTCGTTCGTTTCGCGCTCATCGAAAACGAACAACGCACACAACAAGCAGTTCGCAATCTTCGCCGTGCACTTACCCGGTTAGGGTAAGTAAATGTCGGCGGAGAAAAGTGAATTGACGGCAACCTTTGTGTTGCGCGTCTGGATGCCGGATCGTCCCGGAGCGCTGGGCGCGTTAGCCAGTCGCATTGGTTCGGTGGGTGGCGATGTGATCGGCATCGACATTTTGGAACGTGGCGCTGGTCGCGTAATTGACGAAGTGATCATTTCTTTGCCCGATGACAATCGAGTTGAACTTTTACTAAATGAAATCATGCAAGTTGACGGAGTCGATATCGAAAGCATTCGACCCGGTGAGCCAGTTTCATTTGACCCGCGGGTTGATGCATTAGAGACCGCCGCAGACTTAGTGGGTGCGGCCACGTTGGAACAAGCCGTCACTGATCTCTGCAGCCATTCTTCCCGTTTAGCGCGTGCGGCATGGTGTGTTGTTCTGCGTGAAGAGAATGCGGAATTGGTGGCGCAACTCGGTGACATTCCTAATTTGGAATGGCTTGCCGCCTTCGTGGCTGGCGCCAAGGTTGCGGCTCAATCAACGGGTGACGCCGGTGCATCGCCTGATGTTGCCTATGCCGCATTGCCGAACGCGCAAATGTCGCTGGTGATGGGACGACAAGGGGAGTCGTTTCATAGTCGCGAACGTCAACAAGTTTCGGCCTTGGCGAAAATTGTTGATTTACGTTTCGCGCGTTAGTCGTTTTGCGCCCATTGCATTGAGCGGTCAATGGCGCGTCGCCACTGTGTGGTGAGTTGATCGAGCAGCGCGCGCCGCACCTCGTCGGTTGAGGGCGTGAACTCTTTTTCAAACTGCCAGTTGTCTTCAATTTGTTTTTGCGATGTCCAGACGCCTTCGGCCAGACCAGCCAAGTAGGCCGCACCGAGGGCAGTGGTTTCGGCCACTGATGATTTACGCACTTGAACACCCAGTAAATCTGCTTGTAATTGCAGAATCAGATCGGATGCACCGCCGCCATCGGCCCGCAACGATGTCAATGGCAAATGCGACGCGGCGCTCATGGCGCCAATGGCATCCGCCGTTTGTAAGGCAATGGATTCCAATGTGGCACGCGCAAGATGAGCGCGAGTGGTGCCGCGCGTGATTCCCAAAATCGTGCCGCGCGCATAGGGATCCCACCATGGACTGCCTAAACCGGTGAATGCCGGAACGATGACAACGCCATCGCTGGATTCAACGGTGGCGGCAAGTTCGTTTATTTGGGCTGAGGTCTCAATAATTTCCAAACCATCGCGTAGCCATTGCACGGCTGCACCCGTAACAAAAATTGCCCCTTCATAGGCATAAGTCGTTTCGATGCCGCCCTCTTTTGTTAACGACCAGGCAACGGTGGTGAGTAATCCGTCAACGGGCTGCGGACAAACATTGCCCGTTGTAAGGAGCGCGAAACTTCCCGTGCCGTACGTGTTCTTCGCCATGCCAGGCGTAAAGCACGCTTGGCCGAAAAGCGATGCTTGTTGATCGCCTGCAATTCCGGATATGGGAATGCCAGCGCCGAGAGGGCATGTGCTCGATGTTGTCCCAACTCGGCCCGACGAGGGAACAATGCGCGGCAAAACATGTTTCGGAATGGAAAACATTGCACAAAGTTCGTCGGACCATTCACCGGTACGGATATCGCACAACATGGTTCGACTGGCATTGGTGGTATCAGTGACGTGAACGGCGCCGTCGGAATTTTCCTTCGTTAAATTCCAAACAATCCATGAGTCAATAGTGCCCACCGCAACATTCGCTGAGGGCGTGATGTCGGTATGCGAAAAAATCCACTCCAATTTCGAACCGGAAAAATATGGATCAAGAACGAGTCCAGAAATTTGTCGGACTTTCTGTAGTTCACCTTCTAGTTGTTCACAACGATCAGCAGTGCGTCGGTCTTGCCAAACAATGGCCCGATGAAGAGGCAGGTGAGTTGTGCGATCCCAAACAACAACTGTTTCGCGTTGCACGGTGATACCAAGCGCAGTGAAAGTGGTGTCAGGAAGTTGTTGTTTCAATGCGCTCATCACCGATAGCAACGCGTCCCAAATTTCAGTGGCGTCATGTTCTACCCAGCCTGGCTGGGGGAAATATTGCGGGAATTCTTGGTAGGCCGAGCCGAGCGGTTTTCCGTTGGCTGAAAAGGCGATGGCACGCACGCCAGTCGTTCCTGCGTCAAGGGCTACCACTGCATCCATCGGTTGGATTCCCACTTTCTGCGAAATGCAGGCAGACTTCGCCTATGGCTATTGATTTCAGTTTGTCACCCGAACTCGAAGAAATTCGTTCTCAAGTCCGCTCCTTCATTTCTGAAGTGGTGGCACCGGAAGAAAAGCGTATTGAAGCGGAAAAGTTGGCGGAGACAGACCGACGCGCCTATGTCATGGCGTTAGGTGAACTGCGACAAAAAGCGAAAGAACGCGGTCTATGGCTTCCGCATATGCCGGTTGAGTGGGGTGGCATGGGGTTGGGCCATGTGCAGTTAGCAATGGTGCAGGCAGAAGCAGCGCGTACGCGCTTAGGTCCGTGGGTATTGAATTGCCAGGCGCCCGATGAGGGCAATATGCACACGCTTTTGCATTGGGGAACTGACGAACAAAAGGAAAAGTATTTACGTCCACTCACTGAAGGAAAGTTGTGGTCGTGTTTTGCCATGACCGAACCAGAAGTTGCTGGTTCTGATCCCACACTTATTCGTACGCATGCAATTGCTGATGGCGAAGAGTGGGTGATCAATGGCCATAAGTGGTTTATCTCCAATGCGCATCGCGCCAATTTCGCCATTTTGATTGCGCGTACCGAAGACGACCCCGATCTTCCGCAGGCCGCCAATACGGCCTTCATTGTTGATATTCCTTCCGAAGGTTGGACCGAAGTGCGCCAAATCGAAACTATGCATGGTTCAACTGGACACAGTGAAATTCTGATTGAAGATCTGCGCGTGTCCGATAAAAACATGTTGGGCGGACGAGGCCAAGGGCATCGACTCGGTCAATATCGTCTTGGGCCGGCGCGCTTAGCGCATTGCATGCGTTGGATAGCGCAAGCAGAAATCGCGCTCGACATGATGGTGGCGCGATCGCTTGATCGTTATTCGCATGGTTCGATCTTGGCGGAGAAGCAAGGTATTCAATGGCTAATTGCCGATAGCGCCATGGAGCTCTACCAATGCAAATTGATGGTGTTGCATGCGGCGTACAAGATTGATCGGGGCGAGGACTTCACCGCCGAAGTTTCAATGGCAAAACATTTCGTTGCTAATTCGCTGAATCGCATTATCGATAGATCAATCCAAGTGCATGGTGCACTTGGATATTCCACTGATACGCCGTTGGCGCATATGTATCAACAAGCGCGTTGGGCGCGTTTTGCTGATGGCGCTGATGAAATTCATCAAATGCGTATTGCGCAGCGGACGATTGCCGCATGGCGTGGATCACGGCTCAGTTCGTGCCGCCATTGGTGATTTACCGATTTAGGTTTCGGCGTTTTCGTCTTCTTCGGTAAGCGGCGGTTCAACAATCGGCAGTTCAACGACAAACCGAGCACCGGGTTGACCATCGCGTCGTTCTTCCACCCAAACTTTCCCGCCATGAAGACGAATATGTTCGTCAACGAGGGCGAGGCCTAAGCCAACACCGGAATCACCCGAGCGGTTACCGCCTTCACGTCCACGGGAGAAGCGATCGAAAATAATGTCGCGCTCCTCTTCTGAGACCCCATCGCCTGAGTCTTCGACACCGATCTGGACCATGTCGTCAACGCAGTCGATGGTTACTTCGGTGGCGCCGCCGGCGTACTTTTGTGCATTGTCCAAAAGGTTGGCCATAACACGTGCGAAACGACGTTTATCCACTCGGATAACGACGTCAGTGACATCGGGATCGTAGGTAACCGGAAGTTTGCCACCGCCCAGAATGCCAACGGCTTGCATTACAACTTCTACCGCCGTTACATCTTCGCGGTGCAGAGTGATGGCGCCGACGTCGAAACGGGAGATTTCTAAAAGGTCGTCGACCAATTGCTGAAGACGGTCAACATCGGCTGCCAACAGATGCAGCGCCGTCTGGGCGCGTTCGGTCATTTCGTCTTTGGAGTTTTCTAAAACTTCAATCGAGGCCGCCAACGTCATAAGTGGCGAACGCAATTCATGTGATACTTCCGAAGCAAAACGCGCGTCACGTTCGATGCGATCTTCAAGCGCTTGGGCCATTTCGTTAAATGGTCCGGCAATAACGTCGAGATCGCGGTCGCGTCCAATAGGAAGGCGCGTATCAAGTCGACCACCAGCAATTGATTCGGCGGCGTTACCAACATCTTGTAAAGGTGCGAATACGCGACGCGTTGCCCAATAGCCGACAATGGCACCGGCAACGGTGGTGAGTGCCGCGGCACCAAGAAGTGAAAGCGTCAGACTGCGCAATGTTTCTTCGATGTCTTGTAACGATGTTGCGGTGTAGAGCTGTCCGTTCAATTGTTCAAGGGGTACACCAACGATGACCGAACGTTGGCCGTCGACTTCACCAAATTCGTGAGCGACTGTCCCGCTGCTGGCATTCGTCGATACCGACTGCGGAATTTCCGTGGAGTTAAACGTTGATCGGGGAGCGGAATACCACTGATCGTTATAACGAAGAAGAATTTCAGTGCTTTCGTTGCGAGAAATCGCCTGCAACGCTGACTGCACACCTTCGGGGGAAGTGGAACTTGAAAGCAAGCCGGTGATTCGAGCCGCATCGAGTTCGGCCTGGTCGATCGAGGTTTGTTCTCTTTGGCTGTAAAGGTTTTGGCGGGTCAGACCGAAGGTGATGATTGACAACACGATGCTGAGAAGAGCGGTGCCCAACGTGAGAGTGAGGATGAGCCGACGTCGCAATCCGAAACGACGTCGAACAGGCGCAATGATTCGAGTTCGTCGCCGCGGGCGAGTGCGCGCTGAAATTGGATTTGTCACTGTTGCAACTTGTAACCCATGCCTCGCACCGTAATGACGTGGCGAGGATTAGCCGGATCAGATTCGATTTTTGTGCGCAGGCGTCGGATATGTACGTCGACTAAGCGTCCGTCACCGAAGTAGCCATAACCCCAGATCTTTTCCAAAAGTTCCTCACGGCTCAGAACTCGACCGGCGGGTGAAGCCAATTCAATCAATAAGCGGAACTCTGTTTTGGTGAGGTGAGTTTCGCGACCGTCGCGTAATACGACACCTTCTTCAGGAATGATTTCCAAGTCGCCAAAAGAAAGATGCGTCGACGCAATTTCATGAGTGCGGGCGCGGCGCAGAAGGGCGCGAATTCGGGCGGAGAGTTCTTTCGGCGCGAATGGTTTTGTGAGGTAATCATCGGCGCCCGCCTCAAGACCGGCCACAACATCGTGCGTATCGGCACGCGCCGTGACCATAACGATGGGCACATCGCTCATACGACGGATTGATCGACAAACGTCAAACCCGTCGATTCCGGGAAGCATGATGTCAATCAACACCACATCCGCTGGTTGGGCACCGAATGAAGCCAAAGCGTCCTCGCCGGTTTCGGCTTCGTCAACTTCCCAGCCTTCGTCTTCTAAGGCCAGACGCACCGCCGTGCGAATTCGTTCGTCGTCTTCAACAGTGAGAATTCGCGTTCCCATATTCGTAGTGTAGGTCGGCGCACCCGCTGATCTGATTACAACTCGATGTGATTAAGGAACGTCGTGAGCGCCGGCATCAATTAATGCTTGGCAAAGTTCGTTAAAAACCGCAGGAGTTGCCGCAATGCAGTAGTAACTGCTGCAGTCGCCGCCATTGAGATCACCTAACAATGCGCCTGCTTCACTGGCAATTAAAGCGCCGGCGGCGTAGTCCCATTTTTGTAAACCACGCTCGAAATATGCATCAACTCGTCCGCACGCAACGGAACATAAGTCGACTGAAGCGGCGCCCATGCGGCGATAGTCGCGAATTGATCCGGAAAGATTGGCCATGACGCCTGCCTGTGCGCGACGTCGATCAGATGAGTAACCAAATCCAGTGGCGATGAGCGACGTTTCTAGCGTGGTGGTACTGCGCACTGCGATTGGATTGCCGTTACAAAAAGCGCCTTGGCCGCGCACAGCACTGAACACTTCGTTGTGCATCGGATCGTGTACGACACCGATGAGTGGCATTCCGTTGAATTCAGCCGCAATCGAAACGGCAAACCCGGGATGGCCATAAACGAAATTGGTGGTGCCGTCGATCGGATCGATGATCCATTGCACGCCCGATGTTCCGGGGCGGTCGGCACCTTCTTCGCCCAAAATTGCATCCTGAGGACGGGCTTTTGTGATTCGCTCGACAATGATTTTCTCGGCGGCGCGATCGATTTCCGTTACTAGATCAGTTGCCGACGTCTTGGTGTCAATCTTTAGTTCGGTATTAACCGATGCCAACAGAAGGTCAGCGGTTTCGCGTGCAGTAGCAACTGCTAATTGCAGTAACTCGTTAGCGTCGACATTCATTAGCGCACTCGAGGAACGCGGCGAGACGCCGCTGATGCGCGTTCGGCGGCGGCACGCGCTTCTTCACGCGCTTGAATGGTTCGCCATTCGCCCATGGCGCGCAGAGTTAAGTTCACAACGACAGCCGTGCCAATCGCTGCAACTATGGCGCCGATCAATCCGCCAAGACCGGCTTGGATCGTTGCATCGCCGCTCACCTGCAGATCGATAAACGCATAGCCAATAATTCCACCAGCAGCGCCACCTAAAAGGATGGCGGCAAAAGCAAGTACGCGCGCCATAACGGAGGGCAGCGCCGAATCGTCTTCGTTGATTTCGCCGTCTTGGCGTTCGAACGTTATGCGGTCATTGGAATCGCTCATCGTTTTCTATGGTAGGGCCGATGTGCCGCAATCACGCCATCGTTTACTCATAAAGTGGAACCGTGAAGCCCCTCGTCATTCTCCCGACGTACAACGAGTCCGAAAATATCGTTGAGGTGCTTGATCGCGTTCGAGAGGCCTTACCCAATGGCGATGTCCTTGTCGTTGATGACGGTAGCCCCGACGGAACAGCGGAAATCGCCGAGGCATGGGGCGTTGACCATGGCGGCGTTGAGGTCATGCGTCGCGGAGCCAAGTCCGGTTTAGGTTCGGCCTACCGCGCTGGTTTCGCTTACGGATTAGCAAATAGCTACGACATGTTGATTGAGATGGACTCTGATCTTCAGCATGATCCAGCGGCGCTTCCATCACTTGTGAGTGCAGTGCAAAACGGTGCTGATCTGGCAATCGGTTCTCGCTATGTTCCGGGCGGCAACATTCCTGATTGGCCGAAACATCGTGAATGGTTGTCGCGCGGCGGCAATCGCTATGCCTCAATCATGTTGCGCCTCTCGGTACGCGATGGAACTGCCGGATTCCGTTGTTATGGCGCGCCCATGCTTTCGCGTATCGATCTAGAAAAAGTGACCGCCGATGGATACGGCTTTCAAATTGAGATGGCCTACAACATCGCTCGTCGGGGCGGTCGCATTGTTGAAGTGCCGATCACGTTTTCGGATCGTGAGCGCGGCACTTCCAAAATGTCGGGTCGCATCGTGGTTGAAGCCCTTGTCTTAGTGACGTGGTGGGCATTGCGGGATCGGGTATTTCGCCGGCCGATTAGCAACGAAAAGAAATGAAATGCGCCAGTGGTTGGTGGCCGGCGCCGTAATTGAAAGCCCGACGGGACTTTTATTAGTTCGCAATCGACGTCGCGACGGCTCGTTTGATTGGAGTCCTCCGGGTGGCGTTATCGACCACGGTGAATCGCTTTTAGAAGGACTCACGCGTGAAGTTGAAGAAGAAACCGGCCTTGTCGTGAGTAAGTGGTCAAACAAGTTGTATGAAATCGAAGCTCACGCACCCGATATGGGTTGGTTATTGCGAGTTGAAGCGTGGAAGGCCGAGTCATGGAGTGGGGAACTTTGTTGTGACGATCCCGACGGAATTGTCGACGAAATTGAATGGGTTCCTCATCATCATTGTGAAGGTCGTCTTGAAGGTGTTGCACGTTGGGTCGCTGAGCCAATCGTGGATTGGTTATCGGCGCAATGGACTGACGAACGGATATATCGCTACCAAATAAATGGTGCTTATCCGAATGATCTGGTGGTGACCAGAATTTGATCGTTGGCCATGTCGATATGGATGCATTTTTTGTTTCGGTCGAGTTGCTCGATCAACCTGAATTACGCGGGCGTCCGGTTGTCGTAGGTGGCAGTGGTGATCGAGGGGTAGTTGCCGCCGCTTCCTATGAAGCGCGTGCACATGGAGTACGAAGCGCAATGTCGTCGGTGATGGCTCGCAAGTTATGCCCGCATGCGGTTTTTCTTTCCGGTCGCTATGACCGCTATGTCGAAATCAGTGCGCAAGTGATGGATGTATTTCATAACTTCACGCCGATTGTGGAACCGCTTTCACTCGACGAAGCGTTCTTGGATCTCACCGGTGCCGAGAAACTTTTTGGACCACCAAAAGAAATTGGCAAAAAGATTCGCGCTGAAGTTTTGGAAACTGTTGGTCTGACCTGTTCGGTAGGAATGGCAAGCACGAAGTTCATTGCCAAGTTGGCCTCGGAACAAGCGAAACCGAAAGCATCGCCGCGTGGTCCGGTATTTGGCGATGGCGTCAAAGTGGTTCCGGCGGAAGAAATTTTGCAATTCCTACATCCGCTACCGGTACAAGCGTTATGGGGAGTGGGGCCAGCGACTTTGGCCAAATTGCAGCGAATGGGAATTGTCACTGTTGGCGACTTGGCGAATTTGCCAATCGAAAACATCGTCGCCGCATTAGGAAAGTCGGCGGGGCAACACCTTCATGATTTAGCGAACGGCATTGATGATCGAGTTGTAGTGCCCGATCGCGAAGTGAAATCGATTGGGCATGAAGAAACGTTTCGACACAACATGCACGATCGTCCGTCACTTGATCGACAACTGGTTGCATTCGCGGATGCCGTTTCATCTCGTTTGCGGGCAAAAGAGTTAGTTGGACGCACCGTTCAGTTGAAGGTGAAGTTCGGAGATTTTTCTTTACTCACTCGTTCGTTGACATTGCCCAATGGCGTTGATGATGCATCTGCTTTATTAGAGGCGGCGCGCAAACTTTTAGAGCAAGTTGATCCATCACCGGGAGTGCGACTTCTGGGCTTGAGCGTGAGCGGACTAAGCCGCGATACGGCGAGACAATTAAGTTTTGACGACGTACTTTCCGGTCCAAGTTGGCCAGAAGCCAGTCGCACAATTGATGAAATACGGGCTCGGTTCGGCGATGATGCCATCGTTCCCACCACGGTTATTGGCCCGCAGGGCACCGGCCGCAAGCGACGCGGCCAAAGGCAATGGGGCCCCGATGCCGAACCAAATCCCGAAGATGACGCTTCGTAGCCCACGAAAATTTTCTTCGCGTTGAATTTGGCGCGTTTCGGTGGGAGACTGGAGGCCGACGAGGGCAAAGGAGTAATGCGGTGCCGCTTTCCGAGGACGAACAGAGGATCCTCAGCGAGATCGAGCAACAGCTCTACCAATCCGATCCTGGGCTGGCGCGCGATATTGCCGATACAACCGTTTACACCGCCGCGTCCCGCGGGTTGAAGTGGTCGGCCCTTGGCATCGTGGTTGGCCTTGTTGCGCTCGTATTGACGCTGAGCATTTCGTTCATCGTTTCGTTTGTTTGTTTTATCGGCATGCTTCTTTCGGCGTTGGCGTTTGAGCGCAATCTCCGCCGTTTGGGCAAGGCCGGAATGCAGCAAGTAACGCAGACGATGCGCGCATCAGGAATTCGCGACGCTTTCGGTTCAACCCGCTCGCGTCTGCGTGATCGTTTAGCTCGCGACGACGAGGAATAGCCCTGTCCGTTCTGGCCGTTGACATTGGCGGAACGAAAATTGATGTTGGCATTGTTTCGAACAATGGCGTCGTCCTGACGCGCACAACGAAGCCGACACTCTCCACTGATGATGGCGAAGAACTCTTTGCCTTTTTGATGGCACTTATCGGCGACGTCCAAAAAAATTTCGCCACGCAAAAAACTAACGATGCCGTTGTTGCTTGCGGTGTTGGCTGTGGCGGACCAATGACGGCAACCACAGTGTCTCCACTCAATATTGGAGCCTGGCGCGAGTTTCCATTGGCGGCGCGCTTAACCGAGGAACTGAAACTTCCGGTCGTGGTCGATAACGATGCCAAAGCGTTAGCCAGTGGTGAAGGTCGTTGGGGTGCGGCTCAGGGTTTAGGCAATTACATGGCGATGGTTGTCTCCACCGGAATAGGTGGCGGATTGGTCCTTGACGGGAAACTTGTTCATGGCCAAAGCGGAAACGCGGGGCATGTTGGTCATGTCATCGTCGAACCAGACGGCCAACTATGTCGTTGCGGTGCGCGCGGATGTGTTGAAGCCGAAGTTTCGGGCACAGCCCTAGAAAAAATTCTTGGGTACCCAGCAAAAGATGCACCACAACATTGGCGTGAGCGAACCGGAACATTGGTGGGGCGTGCCGTTGCTGATGTCGCCAACCTTTGCGATATTTCTGCCGTCTTTGTGGCGGGTTCAGTGGCATTCGGTTTCGGTGATGATTTCTTAATTGCTGCGCAAAAAGAACTCACACAGCGCGCCCAACTTTCGTTTTCAAAAACCTGCACAATCGCCTTTTGTGGACTTGGTCCTGAAAGTCCGCTTTTAGGGGCTGCATCGCTCGGCTTTTCGCTAGTGGAAAAGTAGGCTGTTGATATGTCGGGAAACGGTGCGTCGAATATGCAACTTGTCGTTGCTGTTATGCGTCGCCCGCACTTATGGATTACTGCGGTGAAGCAATGGCGCATTCTTACGCCTAAAGGTTGGTGGAAACGACGTCCGTTTATGCCGGTCCCTGACGCGCGTTATATGCGATTTCGCATGATTACGGCTTATGGTGGCGATGGATCAGCACAGCCAACCATTGAAGATTTCATTACTTATTTGGAATGGTGTAAAGCCTGGCCAGCGATAAGTCGCATTCAAGTTGATCGCTAGGAAGCCGAAATGAATTCGGCACGCACAGGTCAACGAGGTGGCGATTGGATTGTCACCGAAGAACACGGACCGGCAGGTGATTTTCACGGTCGAGAAATTGAGTTGCCAGCGAAACGTCAACTCATGATCTTCCACGTAACAACAACAGCGTTGGTTTTAGGTTCAACCCAATCGGCGAATGATGTTGACAATGAAGCGGCGTCGGAAATTGAAATCGTGCACCGACGCAGTGGTGGTGGTGCCGTGCTACTTGAGCCAGACCACAATCTTTGGATTGATGTTGTTGTGCCCCGTGATGATGTTTTGTGGAATGACGATGTTGGCCAAGCCACATGGTGGTTAGGGGAACGTTGGATGACGGCGCTTTCGGCCTGCGGGGTAAGTGATCTGCGCGTGCACCGAGGTGGCCTTGAGCCGACACCATTGGCCAAAGTGGTGTGCTTTGCCGGTTTGGGGCCTGGTGAAGTCGTCCAAGGGGAGCGCAAGATCGTTGGGATTTCCCAGCGTCGCACCCGTGATGCGGCTCGGTTTCAGTGTTGTGTGCTGGGCCGATTCGATAATGACCAGCATCGACGGTTGCTGGCGCCGGGCTGGGAACGAGTTGGAGCGGGGCCCGATTCGCCCCTTCCTGTGGCCTCTTTTGCCCAACTTGAGGCCTTAAAACAGGCCTTTTTGGCTCAATTCGCCTAACGGCAATTTCAGGTTCAACAACGCTGTCAAGGGCCGAATTGGCTCTTTGTGGCAGGTGTTGTTGACAAGGTGGGGGGAAGTGGGGCAAAGTGTCTCCTCAGTGGGGGTCCGTGGGGACCCGGTGGAGAGGATAGGTACGAGATGTTCGTCGGGACCTTCGAGCATTCGCTCGATGACAAGGGCCGAGTGGTCCTCCCGTCGTCTTTTCGCGCCCAATTGGCCGATAAGGGCTACATCTCTCAATACGACCGCTGCCTCGGTGTCTGGACCGAAAGTGGATTCGCTGACATGGCGGAGCGCTTGACCGAAAAAGTTCGTTCCGGTGAAGCACGTCAAGAAGCGTTACGCGCTTTTGCTGCGAATGCACATGAAGTTCGTCCCGATAGTCAAGGTCGAATCACCATTCCACAACGCTTACGAGAATTCGCCGGTCTCGAAGGTGATGTCGTTGTTATCGGCGCCATTAACCGCATCGAAATTTGGAATGTCGGTCGTTGGACAGATCAATCGGCACAAGCCGATGACAGTTTGACCAACGCCGTCACTGATCTGGGGTTGTGAGGTCGTGTTATGGGCTCTCGCACTCCGCTACTGAACGCAAACAGAAAGGACGCGCTCACCGTTTTACGCCCGATCTTCAGTTGCCCTTCGGAACACACGATGGAAGGCCCCTACTCCGCCCGCTTCCCGTCGAGCTTGACCGGGGAGAAATCCCGGCAGGCGCCCGTGCTCCGAGGGGCTACTGAGGACCGGCATTTGCCCAGCGTTCATCAACGGCCACAGGGGAGGGTTGCAATGACAAATGAAATTGCTTTCTCTCATCAACCTGTGATGCAACAAGAAATTGTTGACGCGTTTGCACCGGCCTGTGAAAACACAACAAATGGTTGGCTAATTGATGCCACATTGGGTGGTGCAGGACATTCGTCTGCCTTACTGAATGCGTACCCGCAACTTCAAATTTGCGGAATTGATCAAGACGACATTGCTCGTACTGCCGCTGCGGAAAAACTTGCTGGGTTTGCAGGACGAACCAAAATCGTCGCTGCTCGTTTCGATGCGCTGCAACAAGTTGTGGCGCAAAATGACATTTCGCCGGTTGTTGGTGTTCTTTTCGATTTAGGCGTAAGTAGTCCGCAACTCGATCAGGCCGAGCGTGGTTTCAGTTATCGACTTGAAGGTCCGCTCGATATGCGAATGGATCAAGAGCGCGCCTTAACGGCAGAGATCGTCGTCAACACCTATTCGGTTGAACAATTGGCTGAAATTCTTTCGCAATATGGCGACGAACGATTTGCGTTTCGAATTGCGAAAGCAATTGAAAAAAATCGCCCGATTCACACCACAACGCAATTGTCGGACATCGTCAAAGAGGCGATCCCAGCCGCTACTCGTCGCGCTGGTGGTCATCCAGCCAAGCGCACATTTCAAGCGATTCGCATTGAAGTAAATGCCGAACTGGAAATTTTGGCTACGGCATTACGCGGCGCTATTGAAGTTTTAGTTCCTGGTGGTCGCTTAGCGGTTTTGTCGTACCACTCGGGCGAAGATCGCATTGTTAAAGAAGTACTGCGCAACGCCGAAACCGGCGGCTGTGAATGTCCGGCCACGTTGCCGTGTGCGTGCGGTGCCGTAGCTCAAGTGCGTTTAATCAAGCGCGGCGGGCAAACTCCAACCGAAGCCGAATTGCGCGCCAATCCGCGGTCTCAGAGTGCACGGTTGCGGGTGGCAGAGAAATTGGCGGTGGCTGCGTAATGGCAACCGCGACTCGTCCCGCCGTTGGTGCGCGCTCAGCCGCTCCGCGCCCAGGTACACGCCAGCGACCCGCGCCAAAGCGCGCGCCGCTTCGCGTTGTTGAGCAACGCCAACGTCGAATTCGCGTCGGAATCATCGCAATCGGTGTGGTCACTGCGATCATGTTTGCCATTGTCATTGCGCAAACAATGGTCATCTCTCAACAAGGTCACATTGATTCACTAAATCGTCGGATCGCTCAGGCAGAAGGTCGGGCCGAGGATCTACGCGTTGAACTCGCGGCATTGCAAAGTCCGCAACATGTCACGACAGAAGCGGCCAATCGTCTTGGAATGATTGCGGCGCCCACACCTCTTTATCTCTTGCCCAAAGCCAATGACGATGAACGAGCCGCTGAAGTACCGCCTCTTTCGAAACCAAAAGTGACTACGCCAGCACCATCGGCAACGCCAGCACCGTCAGCAACGACGCCGACAACAGTGGCTAAGGCGGCGCGATGAATCCGCCGGGTCCGAAATCGCCGACGAACAATCGTTCGCGGTCCTCGGCTCCGTGGAATTCCGATGATTTCCGCCCTCGTCGCGATCGAACTTCTCAATCAGCACGCCGTTCCTTGAGTGCAAACAGTGCCTCAACTACTTCGCGATCGCGCGTAGTCACGTTGCCTTCAAGTGGTCGTCCGCAACGAACAACAGCGTCAACAGCGTCCCGATCAATGCGTGGCGCCGACGCTGGTCAACCGATGGCTCCCGCTGCCGGCGACATTGTGGCGTCGGTAACGGCATCAGTGATGAATGCGGTTCGCGGAGTCTTTACGCCGAATGTTTCTGG
>JBEGMF010000037.1:0-23718 GCA_041183205.1 Actinomycetota bacterium
ATCTCGCCCGGCCCAGCCGTTGGGATTGGCGCTTCGGTAAGAACAGCGGGTCGTTCCCATTCCACGATGCGGAAAGCTTTCATGGTCTCGGTCATGGCGAATCCTTTCGACGCGCCCATCCTTGCACTTCGTTATCCATCGATAGCGGTGCTTTCGGGCTCGGCTCTGCGTAAGGTGCGCTGGCGGGGCAATATGTACAGGTCCTGAAGGAGGATCACGTGGCAACCAAGACTTTGCAAGATGCGACCACCATGTGGGAATTAGTAGAAGCGCGCGCAGCGGCAACGCCAGATGTGCCGGTGTTGATCGAGGCTGATCGACAAGTGACTTTTGCTGAACTGCGTGATCTTGCCGAGCGCGTCGCTGCGGGATTCTATGAACTTGGTATTCGCCCTGGTTCCAAAGTGACTTGGCAATTGCCAACACGTATTGAAACCATTGTTTCGTCGTTGGCGCTTGCTCGTTTAGGTGCGATTCAAAACCCGATCATTCCTATTTATCGCGATCGTGAAGTTGGATTTGTTCTGCAACAAACTGGCGCCGAATTTTTCTTGGTGCCTGGCAACTGGAATGGATTCGATTTCGGTGAAATGGCGGGTCGTATTTCGGAAAGTTTGGGCATCAATCCCGTTGTCATTAACGCTTACGAAAACCTGCCCGAAGCAGATCCCGCCATATTGCCGGCGGCGCCTACCTCCGGTGATGAAGTTCGTTGGGTGTACTACACCTCCGGAACAACCTCGTCGCCCAAAGGCGTTCGTCATACCGATGGCACGCTTCTCGCCGGTGGTTTAGGTCTCGCCGATGCATTGGTGCTGACGCCAGAAGATGTCGGTTCAATCGCGTTTCCTTACGCCCACATCGCTGGTCCCGACTATTTGATGATGTTGATGTTCCGCGGTTGTGGCGCAGTTTTGGTGGAAGCCTTCAATTTGGATGATGCGGTGGCGTTGTTTTCAGCCAAGGGCGCCACGATGGCGGGTGGCGGACCGGCGTTTTACCAAATGTATTTAGGTAAACAGCGCACTCAGCCCGATACGCCGATCATTCCGTCATTGCGACTTCTATCGGGTGGTGGCGCGCCGAAGCCACCGGAAATGTTTGTTGAAGTCATGGCGGAAATGGGCATTCCCATTTGTCACGGCTACGGCATGACTGAATGTCCGATGATTGCTCAAGGCGGACCGAACGATACACATGAGCAACTTATGTACACCGACGGCGCGCCCGTTACCGGCATCACTATTCGCATTGTGAAAAGTGATGAAACGGAAGCGGCCCGTGGTGAAGACGGCGAAGTGCGCTTGAAAGGACCAATGGTCTTCAAGGGTTATACCGATGAATCCCTCAACGCCGATGCCTTTGATGCTGACGGTTGGTTCCGTACCGGCGATCTTGGACATATCGATGAATCGGGACACGTTGTGCTCACCGGTCGTCTTAAAGACGTCATTATTCGCAAGGGCGAAAATATTTCGGCCAAAGAAATTGAAGATTTGCTCTATCAACATCCCAAAGTCGCCGACGTTGCCGTTATTGGATTGCCCGATAAAGAGCGCGGTGAACGTGTTTGTGCCGTGATCGAGCGCGTGCCCGGCGGTGAAGATATTGAATTCGCCGAAATGTTTGAGTACTTGAAAAACGCCGATTTGATGATGCAGAAGATTCCGGAACAATTAGAAATTGTTGACGAACTGCCTCGTAATCAAACGTTGCGCAAGATTCTCAAGCAGGATTTGCGCGATATGTATCGCGATAAGCCGTGGACGCCGGCGCCCCGATCTAAGTAACTCGAAAAGTGGAGTCGTAATTCGGTTTAGCGCGTGAGCGTGACGGGTCGTGACTTAATAACTTCTTCGAAAAAGTCGTTACCTTTATCGTCGACCACTACGAATGCCGGGAAATCTTTCACTTCGATTTTCCATACGGCTTCCATGCCTAATTCGGGGAACTCCAGCACTTCGACTGATGTAATGCAGTCTTTGGCGAGCCGAGCCGCCGGTCCACCAATCGATCCCAAGTAGAAACCGCCGTAACGCTGACAAGCATCCGTAACCGCTTTGGAACGATTGCCTTTGGCCAACATCACGAAACTTCCGCCATTGGCTTGGAAAAGATCAACATAGGAATCCATTCGTCCCGCCGTCGTCGGACCGAATGAGCCCGAAGCGTAACCCTCGGGAGTTTTCGCCGGACCGGCGTAATACACGGCGTGATTCTTCATGTAGTCGGGGAGACCGCCGCCAGCATCAAGACGTTCTTTCAATTTGGCGTGAGCAATATCGCGCGCCACCACCATGGGGCCGGTGAGGCTGACACGGGTTTTGATGGGCAGTCGAGAAAGTTGGGCGCGAATTTCGTCCATCGGCAAGCGAAGATCAATGGAAACCACATCATTGCCAAGAGCTGATTCGTCGATTTCCGGTAAGAACTGCGCCGGATCATGTTCAAGTTGCTCAAGGAAGATTCCATCTTTGGTGATCTTGCCCAAGGCTTGGCGATCAGCGGCACAAGAAACAGCAATAGCCACTGGGCATGAGGCGCCATGACGCGGAAGACGCACGACGCGCACGTCATGACAGAAGTACTTGCCACCAAATTGCGCGCCAATTCCGGATTGACGAGAAAGTTCCAGAATTTTCGCTTCCATCTCCACATCACGGAATCCGCGGCCGAGTTCATTGCCGCTTAACGGAAGTGAATCTAAATATTTGGCTGAGGCCATCTTGGCCGTTGCTAACGCGAACTCGGCAGTGGGGCCACCTACGACGACGGCCAAGTGATAAGGCGGGCATGCTGAAGTGCCGAGTACGTCCATTTTTTCGGCCATAAAACGCAACAGCGATTCTGGGTTAAGGACGGCTTTTGTTTCTTGATACAGCAAACTCTTATTTGCCGAACCGCCGCCTTTGGCCATGAAAAAGAATTTGTAGGCATCGCCGTCGATGGCGGAAATTTCAATTTGTGCAGGCAAGTTTGTTTTTGTGTTGACTTCTTCAAACATCGATACGGGCGCCATTTGCGAATAGCGCAAGTAATCGTTTTGGTACGTGTCGTAAACACCGCGAGAAATAGCCTCGGCGTCTTTTCCTTCCGTTAAGACATATTGGCCGCGTTGAGCTTTGATGATGGCGGTGCCGGTGTCTTGGCACCCAGGCAAAACCTGCGATGCCGCGATATTGGCATTGCGTAATAAATCAAGCGCGACAAAACGATCATTTCCGGATGCTTCGGGATCGTCGAGGATTGAAGCGAGTTGAGCAAGATGTTCCGTGCGCAAAAAGAAATTGATTTCATGCATGGCTGCAGAGGTGAGCAAACGAATTGCTTCGGGCGAAACTTTGAGGAAGGTGCCAACCGATGTCTCAACGGTTTCGATTCCTTCGGTTGAAAGCAGGCGATAGTTGGTGGAATCGGGGCCGAGGGGAAGAAGTTCTTGATATACAAAGTCGCTCATGAATAAACCGTATCCTCCGGTGAGTAGCCGGTCAGATCGAGCGGGTGCGCTAGGTTTAGAACGTGAACGCCATCGTTATCTACGAATCTCTCACTGGTAATACCGAAAAAGCGGCCGGATTTATTGGGGCCGAATTGAACGCAGCGGGAATCACCACTGCGGTATGTCCCACCACCGACATCAACTATCAGGCTTTGGCCGATGCTGATTTAGTCGTTGTAGGAAGTTGGACCGATGGTCTTTTCTTTTTCGGTCAACGCCCAGCCAAAGAGGGACGTTTAGCGCAACTGCCGTTTATGAACGGCAAGAAGTCAGCGGTGTTTTGCACCTACGCACTCGATACGGGCAAAACGTTGCAAAAGATGGAAAACATTATGCGAGATCGCGGTGCTGATGTCGTAGGTGGCTATGCGATTAAGCGCAACAAATTGGATGAAGGCAGTCGTGAGTTTGTCGACCGACTTCTCGCAGTTGTGCACTAAACCGTCAGTTTCGATTTCGCCGTTTCAGAGACTTGCGATCGATTAACGCGAATAGGTGTAGCAACAACTGCTGCGACGAGCGCTATGGCGCGCAATGACGACCAAATAATTTCGTCGCCGTGACTCGACGGACCGACAAGTGCGACATAGGCGATAAGGCAAAGAACTTTATGCCAACGCATCGTGCTTGATTGCCAACAGCAAAGTAGTGCCAGTAAAAGAAAACCTAAATGGTGTGTCCATGAAATTGGACTTATGGCTGATGCGGCCGCGCCCACAATGGCCGCAACGGCGAGCAAGTCATTTACTTTGGCGGCACGTAATGAACGGAACCCCGCAACAATGATGATGGCGAGAACACACAGGGCCCAAAGCCATGTGCCGTTGCCCGACAACGAGCGCGCTACCAATCCGTAGACAGAGTTATTGCGCGCGTCGTCGATGCTGCCAACGCGATCGCTTTGCCACAGTAAATCGGTCCAATAGAGGTGCGAATCGCTGGGAGCCAGAATCCAACCAATCGCCGTTGCAACACCGAACGTAGCCACGGCGATAAACGCCGCTCTCCATTTTTTCGCCAGCGCAAACCAGACCAGAAACAGACCAGGAATCAATTTGATGGCGGTGGCAAGTCCAACTCCAATTCCGGCATAACGATTTTGCTTACGCAATTGATTCAGATCAAACAAGATGAGTACCCAAAGGAAGATGTTGATCTGACCTTGTCGCAACGTAAGCCACACCGGGATGGAAACCACCGACAATGCGAAAAACCACAATGCCTTGGTGACGCGATCATGCCGTTCAATGCCGGCGAGGCCAGTGGTGAACCAACAGGCCGAACCAAGGGCACAGAGGGATAGCAGCGTGACCAAAACTTCGCGACCGTCGGCGGTGAGGGGCGTGAAAGGTACGAAGAGTAGAGGCCCAATTGGGGGATACGTCGCTCCTAAATTGAAGACGTTGTCTCGGTAGTCATAGAGCGAGTTGCCATCCAGCCAGCTGTGGGCGGAGTTGACGTAGATCTTCAAATCCAAAAGTCCGGAGGGCGGTCCGATTTTCCAGGCCTGCCAGATCCCTAAGCCGGCGGCCATGGCGGCGGCAAGCAGGGCTAATCGACGGCCTCGGAGCCCGCATAGCGCGCCAATCCCCACCACGGCCGCACCAAGCGTGAACGGTGTTGTCCACGGAGTGAGTAGTTGATGGAGCCAGTCAGGCACGGCGTCACGCTACTGGCTGCGCATGGTGCGTGTCCGAAAACAGCGCGAGCCAACGGCCCGTCACCATGTGGAAAAACCCGCAACAAAATGTTCATGATTGAATCCCCGAATTAGGTGTCAGGTCGCGTTAGTTTCCGAGTGGGCGGAGTCCCTTTCGGGGTTCCGAATTTCCCGTTCATCGACCCCCGAGGAGACAGGGCATTCATGCAACGACACAAGAGCCGTAGATTCCGTTTAGGAGTACTCGGTATTGCACTGCTCGCCGCATTTGGTTTGCTCGCCACTGCTTGCAGTAGCGATAGCAATTCAAGTTCCGGTGGCACTACAAAAGCGGCGTGGATTTACGTCGGTCCGATTAATGACGGCGGATGGACGCAAGCCCATAACGCTGGTCGCGAATTCGCGGCACAACAACTTGGATCCGAACTTGTAACCACGTTCAAAGAAAACGTTCCGGAAGGTCCTGAAGTAACCCAGGTCATTAACGATCTCATCAAGGACGGGAACACCATTATTTTCGCCACGTCCTATGGCTACAAGGACGCCATGATGGCTGCGGCCGCGGCAAACCCGAACGTGAAGTTCGAACAAGCCACGGGTGACTCAATCACAGTTCCGACTGCTGGTGTAACCATCCCGGCGAATTACAACGAATACTGGGGTGCTGGTGAAGACACGCTTTACCTTTCCGGTATGGCTGCGGGTGCAGCAACTAAGAACAACCAAATTGGTTTGATTGCTCCGTTCCCGATTCCCGAAATCATTCGTCATATCAACGCGTTCACTCTTGGTGCACAAAAAGTGAATCCAAATGTGACGGTCAAAGTTGTTTGGACCAAAGACTGGTTCAATCCCACCAAGGAACGTCAGGCTGCTGAATCACTTGTTTCCAGCGGTGTCGACACATTGCATTCGCATCAAGACAGCCCGACCGCTGGTGATGTGGCGAAAGCCAACAACATCGCATGGGTTGGTTATGACTCAGATCAATCGCAGGCCTACAGCACCGTGTGGTTAACCACCGCGGTGTACGACTGGGGTCCCTACTACGTGAAGAAGATCAACGGCGTACGCGATGGATCATGGAAGCAAGACAACTACTACGGAACCATTGCTGATGGATTTACCAACATCGCGCAATTCGGTTCACGTGTTGCTCAGCCCACAAAGGACATGATCAACGCTGAACTCACCAAGGCCAAGGCCTTAAGTGGTAACGCATTTGGTTGGTATTGGGGCGAGGCTGATCGTGTTGATCAAGCTGGCACCGTACAAATCAAGAAGGGCCAAACTCTCACGCAAAAAGACCTTTACACGATGTCGTATTTCGTAAAGGGCGTGGACGGTAACCCGAAGGGTTGATGTTGTCACCTGATTCTGTAACCGGCGCAGCCACCGCATCCGCGGTGGCTGCGTTCGGTGTCACCAAACGATTTCCGGGCGTAATCGCAAACGATGATGTTTCGGTAGATATTCGAGTGGGTGAGGTGCATGCGCTACTCGGTGAGAATGGCGCGGGCAAAACCACCTTGTCGAATATCTTCACCGGTCTTTATCGTCCCGATGAGGGCTTCATTACCGTCGGTGGCGAACCGAAAGTTTTCACTACTCCGAAAGACGCAATCGATTGCGGAATCGGAATGGTGCATCAACATTTCCGTCTTATTCCGAATTTCACGGTGGCGGAAAACATTGTCTGCGGATTGCAAGACGTACGCGGACGTTTGCCTATGCGGCAGATCGAAGAAGAAATTGCGGCACTGGCCGATGAAGTTGGAATGCCGGTGAACCCGCGAGCGCGTATTTGGCAACTCTCGGTTGGCGAACAACAACGAGTGGAAATTCTGAAAGTGTTGCGACGTAACGCAACGATCCTGATCATGGATGAACCGACCGCGGTATTAACACCAAATGAAGCCGACGGTTTAATGGAAAATCTGCGCACCATGGTGAGTAATGGTCGCAGTGTGATTTTTATTTCTCACAAATTGGGCGAGGTTTTGCGAGTCGCCGATCGAGTTTCGGTTTTACGTGATGGAAAATGTGTTTCCACTGTCGATTCATCGTCGGTGAATCGACAGGAGTTGGCATCGTTAATGGTTGGCCGTGAAGTTGAATCGGTACAACGCAGTGGATCGGGTCCACTTCCTGGTGCCGCCACTGTTCTTACCGTTACGAATCTTTCAGCTGACGGCGATCGGGGTTTGTCGGCGGTAAACGATGTTTCGTTCTCAGTAAAGGCGGGCGAAATCTTGGGTATTGCTGGTGTTGCCGGTAATGGCCAGCGGGAACTCGTTGAAGTGCTTGCCGGTTTGCGCGAACGCACAAATGGTGTGATCGATGTAGACGGCGAAAAGATGGATCGTGTCGATGCTCGCTATCCAATCCGAATGGGCGTCGCTTATATTCCTCAAGATCGTTTAGGTACCGGCTTGGCACCTGATCTTTCGATTGCAGAGAATCTCATCCTGAAGCGTTACCGTCGCCCACCGGTATCGCGTCCGCCGTTCTTGCGCTCGCAAGTGATTGCTGATGAAGCGGACGTGTTGATGACGCAATTTGATGTGCGTGCGCCATCAGCCCAGACGCCAACGCGTCGACTTTCGGGCGGCAATGTGCAAAAGGTTTTGTTAGCCCGCGAAATGTCAGGATCGCCGAAAGTTCTTGTGGTTTCTACGCCTACGCAAGGTTTGGATGTCGGTGCTGTCGCAACGGTGCATCAACTTTTGAGTGATGCCGCCGAACGGGGAGTGGGCATCGTTTTAGTCAGTGAAGATCTCGATGAAATTTTCGCTCTTTCCGATCGCATTGCCGTGATGTATGAAGGAAGAATCCTTTCCACCATGGCGCGTCAAGACGCGTCAATCGAGCAAGTCGGAATGTTGATGGGCGGATCGGTGGGCGCAGCATGAAATTGAAGCCGCTGCGCTTTGGGCGTGTTCGCCTTGAACCGCGTGTCGATGTGCCGAAGTATTTGAACTTCGCTGTTCCGATCGGTTCGTTTTTGGCTGCTCTGGTCGTGGGTGGCATCGTTTTGTTCGCCACGGGCAACAATCCATTTTCGGTTTACCAACGAATCTTTGAACGTGCTTTTGGTAGTGCCGATGCGTTGAGCGGTTCCATGGTGGCAGCATCACCGCTTTTGTTTACAGGTCTTTGTGCGGCGGTGGCCTTCAAAGTCGGATTCTTCAATATCGGCGGCGAAGGACAGTTTTATATCGGCGCCATCATGTCGTCCGGTATTGCACTGTCGATGGGGGCCGACGCACAAGGTTGGCTCGTCATTCCCATGATGGTGATTTTCGGTGCGTTGGGCGGCGCATTATGGGCGGCCATCCCTGGTGTGTTGCGCTCGTATTTCCGCACCAACGAAATCATCACATCGTTAATGCTTAATTACGTTGCTGGTGTTTTGGCGACGTATCTCATTTTTGAGTCGGATTCGTTTTGGCGTGAACTGACTGGCACTGGCGCGGTCTTTCCGAAAGGCAAAGTCATTCCCAATGTTGCGTGGTGGCCTGACTTTTCATTAGGTGATTTTGTTTTACCGCTGGCCTTTGTATTGGGCGGCGTCATTGCTGTTTGGTTATGGGTGCTTCAGCGAAAGACTCGTTTCGGTTATGAAATGAGAGTCGTCGGTGGTGCACCAAGTACGGCGCGTTATGCCGGTATGCGTCCCGCACGCGTCATTTTGGCGGTCGCAGCATTATCCGGAGCAATGGCTGGCATTGGCGGTGCCGCCGATGTGGGCAACTTCCGTCATGCTCTCGATCCCAAAGGCTTACAGCAATCGGGCTACGGCTATGCCGGCATTGTGGTGGCGGCCCTTGCTCGCTTGAATCCCATCGCCACCGTTTTTGTGGCGATCATTCTCGGTGGTATCACCAACGCCGGTTATGCCCTGCAAGGTCCCAATTTTCCTTCTGGCTTAGTTGGCGTGCTGCAAGGTTTGATTTTGTTCTGCACATTGGGCGGCGAAGTATTAGTGCGTTATCGACTTGTGCGTGATCATTCGCAATTGAAATTGAGCGTGACGGCATGAGTATTAACGACAACCTCTTCATCGTTATCGCCGCATCCGCAATTTTCTACGGCACGCCATTGTTGTTCGCCGCCTTAGGCGAGGTGTTCTCTGAACGCAGCGGTGTCATCAACTTAGGCGTGGAAGGCATGATGCTTCTGGGTGCGGTAGCAGCCGCTTGGGTGTCAACAAATGTTGACGGCAATGGAGCATTTGTTCTGCCGCTGGCGTTGTTGGCTGCCATGGTTGCGGCAATGTTCGGCGCGCTTATTCACGCATTTCTCACTATTACGTTGCGTGTTAACCAAATCATTTCCGGACTTGCACTCACTATTTTCGCGGGCGGATTCGGTCTTTCGTCGTATCTCGCCAATGAATGGAAACTGGGTCGCGAGCCCGTCAGTTTCCAATTCAATCGCTTGGACGTCTTTGGCTTGGCCGATGCACCGATCGTCGGACCAATCCTTTTCAATCAAACGCTTCTGACATACATCTCGTGGGCTCTTGTCATTCTCGGATCGTTTTATTTGTTCCGTACGAAAGCGGGCTTGCACTTGCGCGCTGTTGGTGAATCTCCGCAGACTGCCGACTCTGTCGGTATTTCGGTGACGAAATATCGTTATTTCCATGTCCTTTTAGGCGGAGCCTTGGCGGGTGTTGCTGGAAGTTGCTTCACGCTTTCGATTATCCCCACTTGGTCGGATGGTTTAACCAAGGGTCAGGGCTGGATCGCTCTAGCGCTCGTTATTTTCGGTTTTTGGCGGCCCGACCTCACCTTGGTGGGGGCATATCTTTTCGGTGCGCTCAGCAGTTTGAGTTTGACCTTGCAAGCGCGCGGCATCGATATTTCATCGGCCATCTTGAATTCGCTGCCGTATGTGGCCACGATCGTGGTGTTGGTGGCGGTATCGAACTCGGCAAAGCGACGACGACTCGGTGCACCGGCGTCGCTGGGACAACCTTATGAACGAGAAGAGCGTTAGCGCGACTTACTTGTCAGAATCTGATGAATGTGGTTGCACAAGAGCGGCTTTTGTCGACCAAGGAAAGTCGATCCATTTTTCGGTTTTTTTCCATGTGTAATCGCACTGCAAAATCGATTCCGGCTTTTCGTACAACACGGCAATCTTTACTTCGCCTACTTGACTGACAACATGGTCACGCACCATGGCCAAGGTATGGCCAGTGTCGGCGACATCATCGGCGATAAGGACTTTGGCTTTTTCCAAATTCACCAATGTGAGCGGTGGCGGAAGGATGACTGGGAACTCGAGCCGCTCACCCTTGCCTGTGTAGTACTCGACATTCATGACATGAAGATTTTTAATGCCCAATGCGTAGGCCAGAGACCCCGCGAGGAAAAGGCCGCCACGTGCAATCGACAGAATGAGATCAGGTCGAAAATCCGATTCGTACACCATGTCGGCTAACTCCTTTGAGGCCTGTCCAAAAAGGGGCCAAGTGAGTTGTTCAAGATCATGGGGCGGGGTGGTTTCCGAGCTCATAGGGAAAACATAGTGCGCCGGATTACGCCCGCGTCTCAATCATTAGCCTCGCGGTCTACGGTGTAGGAATGGCGTTCGGGCGAACAAATGAAAATGTGTCAAATGAAGAGGATGTTCTTCCTGCGCCGGTCAAACTGACCCGCGCCGAGCGGATAGAAAAAGGACGCGCCGCGCGTACGAGCGCGCCGCGTAAATCGCATGCCACGTGGGAACCATCGCGAATGCGTCGCGATCCGCTCCAATTGTTGGATGAACAAAATCGTCGGCGTTTTCCTGATCTCGTTGCTTTGCGTTGGGGACGCATGGTGGCATCACCGTTTACGTTCTTTCGCGGAGCCGCCGCAGTGATGGCAGCCGATTTAGCTTCCACGCCGCAATCCGGTTTATGGGCTCAATCATGTGGTGATGCCCATTGTCAGAACTTTGGTCTTTTCGCTAGCCCTGAGCGGCATTTGCTGTTCGATCTCAACGATTTCGATGAGACCTTGCCGGGTCCATGGGAGTGGGATGTAAAGCGCTTAACCACCAGCGTCGTGTTGGCATTGCGCGACGAAGGTTATTCCGATGCTGAGGCTATGGCGGGAGCAGTAGAGACGGCGCGTGCCTATCGGTTAGGTATGGCGAAATTCGCGCAGATGAGTGCCTTGGACATCTGGTACTCGAAAGTTGATATCGACGAATTCATTCCTGAGATGAATCCGGCGAATCGCAAGTTCGCCGCCAAGGTGGCGCAAAAAGCGCGTCGCCGCACCACTTTGCAAGCGCTTGGCAAACTCACTGAAGTAGTTGATGGGGTACCGCGCATTGTTGATGATCCACCCATTGTCGAGCATTTGCCTGACTCCGCCACCGATTACGCCATCGCTTCTGTCGTCGATCGATACCGAGAAACACTTTCCGAAGATCGGCGCTTACTTTTTGATCGATATGAAATTATCGATGTGGCGCGCAAAGTCGTGGGAGTGGGCAGTGTGGGCACTCACTGTTGGATTGCACTCTTAAGCGCCAACAAAGAGCGCGATGATCTGATCTTTTTGCAAATTAAAGAAGCGAATATGTCGGTTATGGAGCCTTACCTCGGCAATTCCGAATTTGCGAACCATGGTCAACGCGTTGTGGTTGGACAGCGCCTAATGCAAGCAGCCTCGGATGTATTTTTAGGTTGGAGCAAGTTCCGCGAACGTCACTATTACATTCGTCAATTGCGCGACATGAAGGGTTCAGTCGACCTTTCCACGATGTCATCGACATTGATCTCTCAATATGGTGCTGTGTGTGGAGAAACGTTGGCTCGGGCGCATGCTCGCAGTGGGGATCCAGTTGCGATTGCGGCGTATCTCGGTAATGGCGACAACTTCGATAAAGCGGTTGCGCAATTTTCGATGGTGTACGCCGACCAGTCAGAGCAAGATCACGCCCTCCTGCGCAAAGCCATTGATGAAGGTCGTTTCGAAGCAATCGAAGGTCTTTAAAAATCCTCGCTAACGAGCGAGAATTTCTTCGGCACAGCGACGACCCGAATACAGTGCGCCTTGAATAGATGCAGTGTCGCGATGGTCACCACAAACCCAAAGATTGTCGCCAAGATGAACCTTTTGTTTGGGCGAGAAGTGCGGCAATTGCGTGGGCTGGCCGTGGCGTATGACATCAATACGCAATGTGCTCCATTGGTCAGATTCGGGGAGCCATTGCCGCAGTTGCTTTCGCACTTGTTGTTCAAGATCCGGCTGCAGCGCGCTTACGCCAGGAATTGCCGCAACGGCTAAGTGACGCTGCGGCGGGGCGTATTCGGGTGCCACGGCTGAAAGTGATGCCAAGTTCTTCATTGGTCCGCTTTGTGCACCATCAAGCAAAATATGGCGGTCAGTAAGTGGGGCTGCAGTAGTTTCAAACCAAATCGCCGCGACGGGTGACGATCCTGTGTCGGGAGTGCCGATGAGTTTGTGCGCTGTTGGTCCGTCAGTGGCCACGACCAGATGACGGGCGAGGAACTGTTCACCATTGGCGCATTGCACTGACCAGTCATTGGCGTTGCGCGTAACCGCTTTGACCTCATGGTCACAGCGAACATCGACGCTGGCCGAGAGGCGTCGGGAGAGTTCTCCCATGCCATGAGCGGGAACAACACTTTTGCCCGTGGCCAACATACGCAAAATGACTTCGAAACGTCGGCTCGAAACTTGTAATTCGGGATCAAGTTGAATGCCCGCAAACAGGGGAGAGAAGAAATGTTCAATGAATGCAGGTGAGAATTTTCTCGCTCGTAATTCATCGATTGTGCTGCTATCCGGTTTGCGTAAGAGCGCTGGAACCGATTTTCGCCGAACGTCAATAAGCAGTTGCAGAAGACGGAGACGGTCAGCAAATGTTCCGACCGGTCCGAAAATGGTTGCGGGCAAATCTTTTGGCGAACGTCGGGGATCGCCAATGGTTGTGAATTTTTCTCCCAGCCAAATAGTGGCACCCGGCAAAAAAGCGCGTAATTCAAGTTGTGAGAAATCAAACCAGCGCGAAAGTTCGGGATAGGCCGTGAGCAAGATTTGAAATCCGCGATCAAGTCGAAATCCGTCAACTACATCGGTGCGGACGCGACCGCCGACACCATCGGATTTTTCGACAATGACAACTGATCGTCCCGCAGCATTGAGCAATCGCGCGCAGGTCAAACCCGCCATTCCCGCGCCAATTACAACGACATCATGGTTGCCCGAAGTCACGGCGAGAGCCTACCGACCAGACGCGTACGATAGGGAAATGAGATTGCGGTTGCGTTGGATCTCGGTCCGCCTCGCCGTTTGGGGCGGTAATGGCCGATAAACCATCGCGACGCGTTATTGGTCGAGCGAGCGAAAATGAACCGCTTGCTGCGTCAGTTCCGCAATCGCGGCGACCGTTGCGCTCGCGATCGGCGACGGGTTCATCTACTGGGTCAGCAAATCAGGCCACCGATCAAGATCTAAAGAAGAAAGGGGCAAAACGGAAAAAGAGAATCATCATTGGTGTCAGCGTTTTTCTCACCATCTTTGTGATCTTGCCGTTGTTCGTTTTCATTTTCGGCTGGTGGCAGTTCTCCAAAATTGATCGAGTGAATGTGGAGTCCGTCCTTTCACCGCGCGCCGGACGAAAAGGAACCAATTATCTGATTGTGGGCACCGACTCGCGTGAAGGTGTGGTCGAGATTGATGCTGATGCGGCCGTCTTTGGTGAAGCCTCGGGTGCACGTACTGATTCGATCATGGTGCTGCATTTAGATGGTTCGTCATCGCAACTTCTCTCCATTCCTCGTGACTTATGGGTAACCGATCCGGCGACAGGGAAGAAGGGTCGTATAAATGCGACGTTTGCCGCTGGGCCCGACAATCTCATACGCGCGGTCGAAAACCTTGGAATACCCGTTGATCATTTCATCGAGATCAACTTCGTCAGTTTCGCCAAGTTGGTTGATGCCGTCGGAGGAATCACCGTTGACTTCCCAGCACCGGCACGCGACACCCGATCAGGTCTTTCAATTCCGCAAGCCGGTCCGCAGAAATTGAACGGTGCGCAAGCCCTGGCGTATGTGCGCAGCCGTTACTACGAACAGTTCGAGAATGGAAAATGGAAAATTGATCCGACGTCGGATTTAGGTCGAGCCGCGCGGCAGCGGCAGTTTCTCACCACGCTATTGGGTTCGCTTTCGTCGGTGCGCAATCCAATTACGGCATTACGTATCCCAAGTTCTTTGGGAACGGGAATGAAGATCGACACGACAATTTCCTACTTAGATGCATTGGGCTTGGTTTGGACAATGCGTTCACAAAAGCCAGCATCGGAAGTTTTGCCAGTCTCGCCGCGTACAACTTCGGGCGGTGCGTCAGTAGTGGACCTGAAGCCGGAAGCAAAATCAGTAATTGCGGGTGTGAGCGATTAACTCACGCGGCAACATAAATCGTTAGATGATCCGGCTTCAAGGCTGACGATTCAAAAAGTTGGAAAGCATTTTCTATTACCGGTACTAAATCGCCATGTTGGCGAAACACCGCCGGATTGAGCGAACGCATTTCGTCAACGGCGCGCACTGCATCTTCATGATCGAGCCAACCTTTATGGCCCCAACCAAAACGGGTCACCATGGTTTTCATTGCCGCATCCGAAAGATGGCGTTCGGCCAACGTCAAAAGTTCTCGTCCGCGGGCCAATCGTCGTGCGGCCGTGGCATGCCAACCAAGTTGAGGAAGTCCCCGTCGTAATTCATCGGGGTATTCCAAACTATTTTCCGATGTGAGGAATGGCGCCATTAACAAGCGGTACCAATCAACGAGGTACGTGTCATCAAGTTTGACGAACCAATCGTCGGGACCGGCCACCGGCAAACTTTGCGCATAGCGACGGTAGTCATCGATTGGGCTATCCCATATATACAGAGCGCGATCGCGCAGCCCGCTCAAACCCTCGCGTGACAAGCGCGTCTCGAAGTCTCTATGAAAGGCGATGGGCTCCAATAGCCACGTCCGAGTCGAGATCTGCACCGGTCCTCCTTGGCCTCCATTGTGGTCGCCAAGGTTTGCAAAAAGGTGGATTTCCCTAGAGGTCGGCCTTGCTCAGGGCATCAGTGAACTGCCGGATGAATTCACTTGGATCGGGGGTCGGTGCGGCCTCAATACTCTCCACGGCGCAAGAGACTTTCGTACCAAAAGGCGCGGCATCGAGGGTGAACATGACTGAGCAGGTTGGTCCGTCGACGAAACGAACCATGATCTCGCAAATGCCCAGGTGGCGATCGATATAGCCAATCCCGCCGAATTGGCTGGCCACATCAAGAACGAGTCGAAATGCTTCATCGAAAGGCGCCTCCAGGAAAAATTCATGGTCAGCGTCATCAATGACGACCGTTACTGATTCGCTTGCCTTTGACGTTGAACGTTTTTCGATGATTGTCGGTCCATTAAGCGCGCGCTGATAGGCGACCGCCAGTTGCGCGGCGATTTCTTGTGCTTGCGGATTAGATGATCGATCCGGATGATGCTCGATCAATGCTTGTCGGTAAGCATCACGAATTTCAGTTTCGGTGGCGTTATGGGGTACGCCCAAAAGTGCACATGCCTCTTCGAAGGTCATTGTCACCGTGCAACTGGATCAGGACATTCGAAGAACGCTGTCAAGAGTTGGGCGAATCGTTTCGGTTCTTGGGCGGCACAAAGTTCACGGGCCGAGTGCATTGACAATTGCGGAATTCCGCAATCAACGGTAGGTATGCCCAGCGTTGATGCCGCAAATGGGCCAATGGTTGATCCGCAGGGAATGTCGTTGCGCGAAACAAAATCTTGAAGGGGAAGTGAAATTTCGCTGGCAATTTCGCGCACATAACTCGCGGTGCGTACATCGGTTGCATAGCGCGCGTTTACATTGTGTTTGAGGACCGGTCCTCCATCGAGACGAATGTGATGTTCGTTGTCGTGACGATCGGGGTAGTTGGGGTGAGTCGCGTGCGCGGCATCGGCACTCAACAAAATCGAGTCCGGCGCTGCGCTGAACCACTGTTGCCGTCCGCCAAATAACACTTCGAGAAGATTCAATAGAAGCGGACCAGCGGCACCTGTCGCGGTAGCGCTTCCCACCTCTTCATGGTCGAACAGGCAGACGACCTGCACTTGGCCATTGGTCGGTTCTTGGCAATTCAATAGTGCAGAGGCAGCGCTATGACAGGACACCAAATTGTCGATGCGGGCAGAAGCGAAAAGTGAATTGTCCGCGCCCAATAACGTTGGCGGTGTGAGATCGTGAGTCATTGCTTCAAACGAAACGATTTGCTGCGCCTGAACTCCGATCTTTTCGGCCAGCCATTCGACGAATGAAAATTCGTTTTGATCATGTAAAGCGAACAGCGGCACTAAATGTTGTTGCGGATTGAGTTTCAATCCTTCATTGACAGTTCGATCTAAATGAATCGCAAGTTGCGGAATCCGCAACAGCGGTTCATGGAACAGGAAAGGAATGAGTTCGCTAGATCCATTGCGACCACTCACCGCCACACGACCCGAAAGTCCAAGATCCCGATCGAGCCAAGAGTTCCACAGCGCGCCGCCATACACCTCGACGCCTAATTGTCGGTAGCCGAATCCATTGCGGTCGGGACGGGGACGCAAACGTAAGTTGGGCGAATCGGTATGTGCTCCGACGACGCGCACCGAGGCAGGGGAGGGCGGTGTACGCCAAGCGATGACGGCGCCATCGCGTTGCAGAACCCATTGCCCGGGCTCACTTGTTGGAGCATCAACTTGGGTAAATCCTGCGGTTTGGGCGCGTCGTGTTACGTGGCTAGCGGCATGGAAGGGGCTGGGTGACTGCCAAAGAAACGACCGAAGGTCGTGGAGAAAAGCCGAATCCGTAGGGGTAACGTCGCTGGGCACGGCCAGAACCCTACCGGCCTAAGGCGATTTTTTCCGATATTCGCTTTTTCACCACTGGGCTAAAGCAACTACAGTGGAAGGACTGGGCAGGGGCCAGCGTCGTCTCCTGCGCATCCTGCCACTGGCTTTTAAAGGATTCAGATGACGCTTCACGGCCTTCCCCCTGCACAAGGTCTTTACGACCCCCGATTTGAACACGACGCCTGTGGCGTGAACTTCGTGGTTCATATGAAGGGCCACCGATCGCATGACATCGTGCGCCACGGTATTGGCGCGCTTTGCAATATGGATCATCGTGGTGCCGCAGGCGCTGAGATCAATACTGGTGACGGCGCCGGCATCCTGATTCAGATTCCCGATCGCTTCTTTCGTGAAGTCGTTACGTTCCCATTACCTCCGGAAGGTGACTACGCGACCGGTTTGGGTTTCCTTCCCGCCGAAAATGAATTGGCTGAGAAAGCCAAAGCGCAAATTGATGCCATTTTTGAAGATGAAGGTTTGCAGGTCATTGGCTGGCGCGCCGTTCCCGTTGATGACTCGATGATTGGCAGCGCGGCAAAAAGCGTTGAACCTTCTTTTCATCAACCATTCATCGTTGGCGAAGGATTATCGGGCCTTGCGCTTGATCGTCGGGTGTATGTGGCCCGTAAGCGCGTTGAACGCGAACTCGGCCAGGCTCATGAAGGAGGCGTGTATTTCCCATCGCTTTCTTCGCGCACCTTCATCTATAAGGGAATGTTGACCACTGGGCAGTTGCCAGAGTTTTTCCCCGACCTTGTTGACCCTCGAGTTGAGTCGGCCTTAGCGCTGGTCCATTCGCGCTTTTCGACCAACACCTTCCCTTCATGGCCACTGGCTCATCCGTTCCGATTTATTGCTCATAACGGTGAGATCAACACTGTGCAAGGAAACCGCAACTGGATGCGGGCACGCGAATCGCTTTTGCAAAGTGATCTTCTGCACGGAGATTTGGAGCGGATGTTCCCGATCTGCACACCCGGTGCCAGCGATTCGGCCACCTTTGATGAAGTGCTTGAACTTTTGCACATGGGTGGGTATGAACTTCCGCACGCCGTTCTCATGATGATTCCGGAAGCTTGGGAACATCAACCGTCAATGCCAAAGGCCAAGCGCGATTTCTATCGCTTCCATGCTTCATTAATGGAGCCATGGGACGGCCCGGCCTCAATTGCATTCACCGACGGAACGGTGATTGGCGCTGTGCTCGATCGCAATGGTTTACGTCCATCACGCTTTTGGGTGACTGCCGATGATCTGGTGATCATGGCGTCCGAAGTTGGCGTTATCGATGTAGATCCGGCCCGCGTTGTGCAAAAGGGCCGTTTGCAGCCGGGACGAATGTTCCTTGTTGACACGGCCGCTGGTCGCATTATTGGCGACGAGGAAATTAAAGAAGATTTGGCGACGCGTCGTCCGTATGGTGAATGGCTGGCAGCCAATCAAGTTGAACTCTCATCGCTGGCGACTCGTCCACATACGTTGATTCCGCATGACTCGGTGGTGAAGCGTCAGCAAATCTTCGGTTACACCACTGAAGAGATCAAGATCATTTTGGAACCAATGTCGGGAAGTGGCATTGAACCAATTGGCTCGATGGGTACTGATACTCCAATTGCTGTTCTTTCCGACCGTCCGCGTTTGTTGTTCGATTATTTTTCGCAATTGTTTGCGCAAGTAACGAACCCACCGCTGGATGCGATTCGCGAAGAACTCGTTACGGCGCTCGGCGGAACGCTGGGCCCCGAAGGAAACTTGCTCAACCCGCAACCGTCGTCATGTCGACAGATCGTGTTGGAAAAACCGATCATTGATAACGACGAATTGCGCAAGATTATTCATATTGGCGATTACGAAGGTCTGTCTGATTTTCGTACCGTCGTGATTCCGTGTCTTTATCCCGTAGCCGCCGGTGGCGAAGGCTTACGCAAAGCGCTTGATCAGGTCCGCCGTCGCGCATCGGAAGCAATTGAATCCGGCGCCACGATGTTGGTGTTGTCTGATCGTGGTGCAGATGCGGAAATGGCACCGATTCCATCTCTGCTTTTCACTTCTGCCGTTCATCATCACTTACTGCGCGCCCGTACTCGGACCCGCGTGGGCTTGATTGTTGAAGCCGGTGATGCGCGCGAAGTGCATCACATGTGCTTACTTCTCGGATATGGCGCGGCGGCCATTAACCCGTACTTGGCTTTTGAAACCATTGAAGATCGCATTGCTGAGGGTCAAACCGATATTCATGATCCCATTAAGGCAGTGCAGAACTACATCAAGGCATCTTCAAAAGGCGTCTTGAAGGTGATGTCCAAGATGGGCATCTCAACGGTGGCGTCCTATACCGGCGCACAAATTTTCGAAGCCATCGGTTTGTCGACCGAACTCGTTGATGAATTCTTTACCGGAACAGTTTCTCGTTTGGGCGGAATTGGCCTTGATGAATTGGCTGAAGAAGTTGCCCGTCGTCATCGCTTGGCATTTCCGAAAAATCCGGTTGAGCGCGCTCATCGCACATTGGAAGTTGGTGGCGAATATCAATGGCGTCGCGAGGGCGAGTTCCATCTTTTCAATCCGGAAACTGTCTACAAGTTGCAACATTCGACGCGTAGCGGTCGTTACGAGATTTTCAAGGAATACACCAAACTTGTCGACGACCAAGCGCGCACCTTGGCAACATTGCGCGGCCTTTTTGAATTTAAGTTCGGTGAACGACCGCCCGTTCCGTTAGACGAAGTCGAACCCATTGAAAACATTGTGCGCCGCTTCTCAACGGGTGCGATGTCGTATGGCTCGATTTCAGCCGAAGCGCATGAAACTTTGGCCATCGCTATGAACCGCATTGGTGGTAAGTCCAACACCGGTGAAGGTGGTGAGGATCCCGAACGGTTCCTTCCTTTACCCAACGGCGATTCGAAACGTTCGGCGATTAAACAAGTTGCCTCGGGTCGTTTCGGCGTAACCAGCGAATATCTCGTTAACTCCGATGACATTCAGATCAAGATGGCGCAGGGAGCGAAGCCTGGCGAGGGCGGCCAATTGCCTGGGCACAAGGTGTACCCGTGGGTAGCAAAGACGCGTCACTCCACGCCGGGTGTCGGTCTTATTTCTCCTCCGCCTCATCACGATATTTATTCGATTGAAGACTTGGCGCAGCTCATTCACGACTTGAAGAACTCAAACAAATATGCGCGTGTGCATGTGAAGTTGGTGTCGGAAGTCGGTGTGGGAACGGTTGCCGCTGGCGTATCGAAGGCTCATGCCGATGTGGTGCTTATCAGTGGCCATGACGGTGGAACTGGAGCTTCTCCGCTCACATCGTTAAAGCATGCTGGCGCGCCGTGGGAATTAGGTCTGGCAGAAACACAACAAACGTTGCTTCTGAACAACTTGCGCGACCGCATTGTTGTGCAGGTGGACGGCCAGTTGAAGACCGGTCGCGATGTTGTGATCGCTGCGCTTTTGGGTGCCGAAGAGTTTGGATTTGCGACGGCGCCTTTGGTGGTGTCCGGATGCGTGATGATGCGTGTTTGTCATCTCGACACCTGCCCGGTGGGTGTGGCGACACAAAACCCAGAATTACGTAAGCGCTTCACTGGCAAACCTGAATTCGTTGTGAACTTCTTTGAGTTCATTGCCACTGAGGTTCGTGAACTTTTGGCCGAACTTGGATTCCGTTCATTAGATGAAGCGATTGGTCAAGTCGAAGTTCTCGATACCAAAGCCGCCGTTGGACATTGGAAAGCCCATGGTCTGGATCTCACGCCCATTTTGCATATGCCTGACGTTCCGGCCGATGCGCCCAAGCGTTGTTTAACCACCCAAGATCATGGTTTGGAGGCTGCGCTTGATAATGAACTCATTCGTCAAGCAGCTCCGGCGTTAGAACGCGGTGAAAAGGTAGAAATTGCTTCGCCGATTCACAACGTCAACCGAACTGTGGGCACGATGCTCGGCGCGGAATTAACGCGTAAATATGGTGGTCAAGGTTTACCTGATGACACCATTACCGTTCGCTTTGAAGGTTCAGCGGGCCAGAGTTTTGGTGCCTTCTTGCCGCGGGGTATCACTCTGCGTCTTGAAGGCGATGCCAACGATTACATCGGTAAAGGGTTATCGGGCGGTCGAATTGTTGTGCGCCCAAGCAAAGTCGCGCCGTTCGTAGCGGAAGAAAACATCATCGCCGGAAACGTCGTGTTGTACGGCGCAACTGCAGGTGAAGTGTTCTTGCGTGGCGTCGTCGGTGAACGATTCTGCGTTCGCAATAGCGGTGCTACCGCAGTTGTTGAGGGCGTTGGCGATCATGGCTGTGAATACATGACCGGTGGGCGAGTGGTCGTTATCGGCGGGACTGGCCGCAACTTTGGTGCGGGCATGAGCGGTGGTATCGCCTATGTGCTCGACCAGGACGGTACTTTCGCATTACGGGTCAATCATGAAATGGTTGATCTTGAAGCGCTCGATCACTCAGATCTTGAGTGGTTGAAGACAACGTTAGAAAAGCATCAGCGTGAAACCGAGTCGGCTGTTGCTAAGCGATTGCTCGCTGATTGGGAAACATCCTCAATGCAATTCAAAAAAGTGATGCCTCGCGATTACAAGCGCGTTCTTGAAGCGGAAGCAAAGGCTCTAGCCGAAGGCAAAGATCCCATCGAAGCAGTGATGATGGCGGCGAAAGGTAAGTAATGGGAGACGCAACCGGATTCTTAAAGTACCCCCGTCGTTTACCGCAGCGACGCGAAGTGGCTGTTCGCTTACGCGATTGGAAAGAAGTCTATGAAGACTTCGACATCGCGGATGTTCGGGAACAAGCCAGTCGTTGTATGGACTGCGGTATTCCGTTCTGCAATAACGGCTGCCCACTTGGAAACCTCATTCCAGACTGGAATGACTTAGTTTTCCGCGATCAATGGCGTGAAGCGATTGATCGTCTGCATGCAACCAACAATTTCCCAGAATTTACTGGTCGCTTATGTCCCGCTCCTTGTGAAGGTGCCTGCGTTGTCGGCATTAATCAAGACCCGGTGGCAATTAAACAGGTCGAAGTTGAGATTATTGATCGCGCTTGGTCTGAAGGTTGGATTGAACCGGTTATTGCTTCGGAGTCAACCGGTAAATCAGTGGCCGTGGTTGGTTCGGGACCAGCCGGTTTAGCTGCGGCGCAACAGTTAGTGCGCGCCGGTCACCATGTGGTGGTCTTTGAACGCGCTGATCGTCCCGGCGGATTACTGCGTTATGGCATTCCCGAATTCAAAATGGAAAAGCGCCATCTCGATCGTCGTCTCGAACAATTAGTGGCTGAGGGAATCGAATTCCGTTGCAACGTCAATGTGGGTAGTGACATCACCGCCGAACAGTTGCGCCAAGAATTTGATGCGATTGTTTTGGCCGGTGGTGCAACCGCCTGGCGTGATTTGGATATTCCCGGACGCGAACTCAAGGGCATTTATCAAGCCATGGAGTATTTGCCGCTGGCGAACAAGGTGCAAGAAGGCGATCTCGACGATTCGCCCATTACTGCCGCGGGCAAGAAAGTTGTCATTATCGGTGGTGGCGATACGGGTGCTGATTGTCTCGGCACTGCGCATCGTCAAGGCGCTACCAATGTCTATCAATTGGAAATCATGCCCCGTCCGCCGGAAACGCGTTCCGATTCAACACCTTGGCCGACTTATCCGATGGTCTACCGCGTCTCGTCGGCACATGAAGAAGGCGGCGAGCGTCTGTATTCAGTCAACACCGTTGAGTTCTGCGGAGATGGAAACGGCAACTTGCGCGCTTTGAAGGCAGTTGAAGTTGAATCGAAGATGGTTGATGGACGACCAACATTTGTTCCGGTCGAGAATTCCGAATTCGAAATTGAATGTGATTTGGTGTTCTTGGCAATGGGCTTTGTTGGTCCGGAAAAGGGCGGACTTATCGATCAACTCGGTGTTGATTTGAATGAACGCGGAAATATTTCCCGCGATGACAATTGGTCGTCGAATGTCGAAGGAGTTTTTGTTGCCGGAGATATGGGCCGTGGCCAAAGTTTGATCGTATGGGCGATTGCTGAAGGTCGTTCGGCGGCTGCGGCAGTTGACAACTGGTTAATGGGGGAGACTCTGCTTCCTTCACCGGTTCGACCAACCGATGCACCGCTGCGCTAGTTGCAGCAGGAGGCAAATAGGACAATAAAAAACGGCCCCTTGCGGGGCCGTTTTTCGATCGTTTCTAAGAAACGATCAAGGCTTCCAAAGTTCAGCGCTGAACTTCTGTGTGGGTTGGTTTTTCAACACGTGTGTCTTGACGATTTTGTCGGCAAGTGTTTGACGTTCTGCATCCCACAATGGGAACAGCCAACCGATGTAACAAATAATGCTGTCAACGATGTGGGCAATTGAACGAACGACACCCATGCCGCCACCGATGGTTTGTCCTGTTTCAGAACTCACGCAACGGAGACCCATGATGGCCATACCTGGGCTATAGCCACGTGCGCCGACGAGATAGCCGTAATACAGCCACGCCACGAACGAGAAGATATACACCACGAGCCAAACCAACATGCCGAGAATGTCAGACACTGCACCAAAGATGGTTGCGATGATTGAGCCAACAATGATGATGACAACAATCGAGGCGTAATCAAT
>JBEGMF010000038.1:0-30029 GCA_041183205.1 Actinomycetota bacterium
CCGTTACTGACATAGGTGCAGCTATACGACGAATATCGCCCAAACATAAGTGAAACGAGTCGATAGACCGACGTCAGTACGAAGACCGCACCAATGGTGGCGAAGATCGAAGCGAAGAAAAGAAAAAGGGCAAGCCAAAGTGGATCTGGTCGTGGTTTGGGGGGCTTTTGCATTGGAAGGTCCCTTTCCGCTCACTTGGTTATTGCGCGAGAATGTCTCTTATGTCAGAGGCAAAAAATTCAAATGCGTTAGTCATTAAGCATTGGGTCGGCGCACCTAAGCAAATAATCTGGGATGCCTATTTCACTCCCGAGTTATTTCATCAATTTTTTTCGCCGGAAGGTCTTTCTATTCCGCTCGAATCAGTCGTCATCGAACCATGGGTGGGCGGACAGTTCGCATGCGTCATGGTTTTTGATGCAACTGGCGATGAGAGTCCGAATAATGGAATCCTCGCCGAGTATGACCCTCCGCACCGTTATGTAGGTACCGAAAACATCGGTGAAGGTTTTCGTTCTGAATGGAAATTCGACGAAGAGAACGGTGGCACACTCATAACGGTGACCCAAGAAGGTTTGCCGCCAGAATTAATTGGCAATCCCGAAGTGCTTGAAGCATTTCGCTCGAGTTATCGCAAACTTGGTCGACTCTTAAACGTGCCCACGGAGAACCGCGAGGCGTAGTTGCATTGACCGACATAGAAACGACTCGGCTCATTCTGAATCGTTGCTCACTGGCGGATCGCGACGAATACATACGCATAAGCGCGGACCCTCAAGTCATGCGGTATTTCCCCGCGCCGGTAACTGCCGCTGAGGCTGAGCGCTATCTCGATGGTGTCGATCGACATTTCGATCAATACGGCTATGGGCTTTGGGCCGTGCATCATCAGGAGGATTGCATCGGTTTTGTGAAGGTTTCGCGTGTCACAGCGCAAAGTCCCATCATGGATCAACCAGAAATTGGTTGGCGGTTTGCGACCCGCGCCTGGGGTCAAGGTTTTGCTTCAGAAGCCGCCGATGCCGTTATGCGTTATATGTTCACCGCAACAAATGAACAGCAAATCGTTTCGTGTACGACGGAAAAGAATTTGCCCAGTGAAAAAGTTATGCAACGAATCGGAATGAAGCGACGAGTTGATCTTGATTTCGATCATCCTCAGTTAACGGGATGGTGGGGTGCACGCCATATCGTTTATTCACTGCAAAAAGACGAGCATCAATCGGTTTTTGGCTTATAAACGCTGACCGGCTGTTTGCGGATAATCACGTCAACAACACCATCATTCGATTGTGCGTTAGTTACTGCATAGGTCCCGTCTTCAGTGGTGACCGATTCGCCTTGTAGTTGTCCGCGCACAACTTTGGCATCGCCGAGGAGTGCTTGAACCTCGTCATTGTGTTGCTGCTGATAAATCTCAATTGGAGTGCCTACGCATTGCACTTTTCCGTTCAACATGACAACTAATTGATCGGCAATCGAAAGCGCTTCATCGCGATCGTGAGTAACCACGATCGCTGTTGTTTTTTCTGCTCGCAATGCCTGGGTTACTTGTGCACAAACTTCGGGGCGGAGAGCAGCATCAAGGGCAGAAAACGGTTCGTCCATCAGCACAATCGCCGGACGCGGGGCAAGAGCGCGCGCCAATGCGACACGTTGTTGTTGCCCGCCGGAAAGTTCATGCGGCTTACGTTTCTCGAACCCGTCTAATTCCACTAAGGCCAGCACTTGGGCCACGCGATCGTTTCGCTCGCGCCCTTTTGGCAATCCGAAGGCAATGTTTTCACCCACTGTGAGATGAGGGAAGAGCGCGCCTTCTTGTGGCACAAAGCCAATATGACGCGCTTCGGGCCGCAAGAAAATCGATTCAGAACTAAGAACCTTTTCGCCGGAAACAATTTCGCCCGATTCCGGTCGCTCAAAGCCAGCAATGCAGCGTAGAGCCGTAGTTTTTCCGCAACCGGAAGGGCCCATCAAAACTGCGATGCTCTGCTCGGGTACGGAAAATGAAATTCCGTCGAGCGCGCGTACAGACCCAAAACTTTTGCTGATGTTGCTCAGTACGAGAGCGTCGCTCATTGCCAACCTCGCACCGATAAAAACGCCGTCGGGATCATCGCTACCAAAATAAGCGCTATCGCATAGGGCGCGGCGGCGCCGAACTCAAAAACGGTTGTACGTGTCCACAATTCAGTCGCCAAGGTTTCGAAACCGGTTGGTTTTAACAAGATCGTGGCGGGAAGTTCCTTGGCAACCGTGAGGAAGACAAGTGCCGCGCCCGAGAGAATGCCCGGTGCCGCAACGGGCAATGTGATGCGACGAAACACCTCCAAACGCGATGAACCCAAACTCAACGCAGCATCGTCGATTGACGACGGCGTTCGCTCAATTGATGCGCGAATAGAACCAACGGCGAGCGACAAATACAAAATCACATAGGCAGCAATCAACATTGGAATCTTTTGGTAAAGCCCAGGCAATGCACGAATTCCAACGGCCACAACACCTAATCCCACAACAAGCCCCGGCAATGCGTGCAACACGAATACTGCTCGGTCTGTAGCCAGCGCCCATTTTTTGGCGATACGTGCGGCAACCAAAGCAATTGGAATGGCAAACAACATCGTGACCGCGGTGGCTAAAAATGCAACCCAAAGGGTGGAGCCAAATGCGTTGAAGAGTTCCGACCAATTGTTATTACGCGACGCACCTTCACTAAACCACTGCCAAATGAAAAGAATGGGCAACAACAGAGCCACGATCGGGACAAGTAGAAGCGCCGCGAACGTTGGCCAACGCCACGTATGTAAATCAAGTGTTGAAGGAGGACGGTCTGTCGTTGAACCAACGGAAGCCAAATTGGCGCGGCCGCGTGCGAACTCTTCGCCAACAACAATGGCAAGAGCAATCAAAACGAGAAGCAATGAAAGTGTTGCTGCCCTGGTTGGATTAAAACCGGCGCGATAAGCGCCATAAATCGACCACGTAAACGATTCGTAACGCATTGTGGCGACGGCGCCGAAATCGGAAAGAACATAGAGGGCTACGAGTAACGATCCCGCAGTTAGCGACGGACGTATTTGTCGCAAAGTCAACGTGAATGCCAAGTTGACTGGAGTGCGTCCGAGTGAGCGTCCAACTTCTTCGTGTCGACTGTCGAGGCGTCGCATGGCGGCGGCAACAGGCAACATCACAAAGGGAAACGAAATGCTGGTGAGCACCAGCGTTGCGCCCCAAAAACCGGCCAGATTCGGCCTTTCGGCAACCCACGCATAGGCCGCAACATACGAAGGCATCGTAAGCGGGAGAGCGAGGGCAACGAACAAGATGCGGCGGAATGGAAGATTCGTGCGCACACAAAGAAACGCGGCTGTCGTTCCGATTACCGCACAAAGTGATGTCACCACAACGCATAACAACAACGAGCGACCCACCAGCGCCAATGTTGCATCGTCAAAAATCTCTGTTGCGACATTGCTCAGGCCGTCAGATGTCGCTTGGATGACCAAATACAGAAGCGGAACGATGCTGAGCAGCGCGCCAAGGACTGCTACCAGTGCAAGAACTGGAGGGACAGATCCGGTAGCGGCGCGCAATCGGCTCACTTGGTAAGCAGACCGACTTTTTGCAACAACGCTTGGGTTTCCGCCAGCGATGAAAGATCAGAAAGATCCACGTTTGGCCCCACCAACGTTGTGAGGTTAGGAAGATCAGGATTGCCGAGTGCAATACCGCTGACTAATGGGAATTCAAAAGTTTTGGTGGCGAAATAGTTTTGTGCAGTAGGCGACAAAAGAAATTCAACAAACTGTTGAGCCTTTTCCGTCTTTTTCGTGGAGTCAAGGATTCCGACACCGGCCACATTTACAAGACCGCCAACGTCACCACTTTTGGCATATGAATTGGCGATGGCAACCGTCTCGTTACCTTTCGCGTTCTTGCGCTCGTACAAGTAATAGTGGTTTACCAAGCCAAGTTCGATTTGACCGTTTGCAATACCGTCCAACACGGCGCTGTTCTTTTCGTAAGGGCGCGGATTATTGGCGGCAAATTCACGTAACCACTGATCGGCACCTTGTTCACCGCGCTCAACTCGTAAAGCCGTGACAAACGATTGCCATGAAGCATTTGTTGGTGCGAAACCAATCTTGCCTTTCCATTTCGGATCAAGAAGTTCGTCAATTGTGGTGGGCGGATTTGTCACCTTGTTGGTGTCATACGCAATGACGCGCACCCGTCCAGAAACTCCCACCCATTCGCCATTAGCGGCGCGGAATCGTTCGGGTACTAGCGAAAGAATGTTGTCGGGCAAAACCTCAAAGCGATTCTTTTGTGAGAGCGCACCCAGCGCACCCGCATCTTGTGAGAAGAACACATCGGCCGGTGAAGCAGAACCCTCAGTGAGTAATTGCGCTGCGAGTTCGCCACTGTCGCCGTAGCGAACTTCAACTTCAATGCCCGTTTCCTGGGTGAACGTCTTCAGTAAGTCGCCAATTAATGCTTCGCTACGACCGGAATAAATAACGAGTGGACCGGATGCTGAGGATCCACCTCCGCTGCATGCCGCTACGAGAGTTACCGCCATGACGACGGCGGTGAAAGTGGCGGCAACTTTCAGAAATTTCTTGGCCCGAAACATGTTCACTCCGCTGTTTAAAGATGTGTGGTGAAAGGAGATCTCGTGGTGTTAGGTAAGCCTAACAAGCGTTAGGTTTACCTAACAACCTCATGTTCGGGCAAATCGGCTTGGAGTGGTCAAGAGTCGCAAGGCCAAATGCTCAGGCCAATCGAGCGATTTCGTCGAGATCGAATTTGGCGTCATCGAGGTGATGTTCACATTCATGAAGGGCCTGAGCGGCGACCCAATCCAACGTGCGCGTGGTTGCCACTGGCCATCCATAAAAAATCGGCCGTGAACCGGCATGCGGGGGAAGGTGGTCGTAAGTGCGAATGAAGATCTCGGCTACCACCACAAGTTCATTGGCCAGCGATTCCGGCTGCTCGGCATCATAAAGACCAAGTTCGATGCGGGGTGTTCCGTGCATCCCATGTGGGACCGGATTGTCTTCGACCACACCGAGAATGATGCGATCCCGCAGATTCATCAACACATCCCGGGCATGCGCTCCATATTCAACGGCCGACCAACGATCCGGATTAGGACGCTGCAACGACTCTTCGGGATTGGCAATCAACAAGTTGGCAAAAGTGCGCACGGCATGGCGCAGGCGCGGCCCCACCTCGGCTGGGAAAACCGTGTCCCACTCGAAGTCACAAAACTCGCAGGCCTCTCGATCGATCGAATTCGCCATGAAGAAATTCTAACGGAATGGACGAAAGTCCCGAATTTCCGGACTCGCTTCGCACCTGACGCCTCGTCATGTCACGATGGTGCCAGAGGGATTCGGCCCAATGGGGCTGGGCCCTTCCAAACCACTCCGAGTTACTGAGGTGCAAATGTCGAAAAAGCCAGAGCTCTCCATTGAAGAGGCCCGCGAAAAGTACGCGCAGGAACGCGCCAAGCGCATTCGCTCCGACGGCACCGCGCAGTATTCGGCACTCTCTGGACTCTACGAAGAGTTTGATCGTGATCCGTATGTCGAACCGGGCTTCACTCGCGATCCGATTGTTGAAGAAACCGATGTTGTTGTAGTCGGCGGTGGCTTCGGCGGAATGTTGGAAGGTGCCAACTTACGCAAACTAGGCATCAACAATTTCCGCATCATTGAAAAGGGTGGCGACTTTGGCGGTACTTGGTATTGGAATCGCTATCCCGGCGCGATGTGCGACGTTGAGTCGTATGTCTATTTGCCGATGTTGGAAGACACCGGTTTTATGCCGACAAAGCGTTATGCCGAAGCTCCGGAAATTTTTGCTTATTGCCAAATGCTCGGTAAGCGTTTCGATCTTTATGACGCAGCACTGTTCCAAACCGAAATTGACGACATGGTTTGGAATGAAGAAGCCGGTCGTTGGTTAGTAACAACAAACCGTGACGACAAACTTTCCGCTCGCTTTGTTGTGGTTGCTGGCGGCGTTTTGCATAAGGCGAAACTGCCCGGCATTCCTGGAATTGAAAAGTTTGCTGGCCGCGCGTTCCACACCAGTCGCTGGGATTACTCCTATACCGGTGGTAGCCCGAGCGAGAAGATGGACAAACTTGCTGACAAGCGAGTGGGCATCATCGGTACGGGTGCAACGGCGGTGCAGGTAGTTCCTCGTTTAGCGGAATCAGCCAAAGAAGTTTTCGTTTTCCAACGGACTCCTGCATTTGTTGGTTATCGCGGTCAAGCACCAACTGACGTTGAATGGTTCAAGTCGCTAAAGCCGGGTTGGCAAGACGAACGCATTAAGAATTTCACTCGCGCCGTTTGCGGTAAGCAACCAGAAGAAAACATGGTTGCTGATGAGTGGACCAAAGTTATGTGGGTTGACACCACCAAGATGCCCGAGTCGCCCGAAGAAGCGGCTGAACTCGAAGCGATTGATTTCGAAATTATGGAAGGCGTGCGTCAGCGCATTGCCGACATCGTTGAGGATCAAGAAACCGCGCAGAAACTCATGCCTTGGTATGGCGTTCGTTGTAAGCGTCCGTGTTTCCACGATGAATATTTGCCCGCATTCAACAAGCCCAATGTTCACTTGATTGACACTGACGGTCGCGGCGTCGATTCCATCACCGAAAACGGTCCGGTAGTTGATGGCGTTGAATACCCCGTCGACCTGCTCATTTACGCCTCTGGCTTTGATGTGGCCCCAACCTATGACCGCTTGGGCTTCGACCCCAAGGGTCGTGACGGTGTCCCGATGACGAAGTCATGGGAAGAGGGTCCGCACACGATGCACGGGGTGATGTCGAATGGATTCCCGAACTTCCTGATGATCTCAACGACGCAAGGTGGATTCGGAACGAATTTCGTTCACTACTTAACGGAAACGTCGAAGCACGTCGCTCACATCATTAAGACTTGCATCGACGACGACATTCGTACGATTGAACCTGATCCGGCTGCCGAAGAAGATTGGTTCATGGTGTTGATGAGCAAAGTGATGGGTATGGCTAACTACAACGCGTCCTGTACGCCTGGCTATCTCAATCGCGAACAACAAGAAGGCGATATGAAGGCCGCGCGCGCTGCGTCATTTATGGACAGCGTTGAGGAATATGCCGGTCATCTCATTCGCTGGCGTGAAGCTGATGAACTCGAAGGTGTCATCATCACGAAGTAGCGCTCCCAACAGATTGTTGTAGCAACGAATCACAAAATATGTTTGAAAAACGGGTGTGAGAGCCAACTCTCCGCCCGTTTTTCATATTGCCGCCAGAAAAACTACGTTTGTAAGTCCGTTTGTAAGGAGGGCTCCATGTCGTATGTCGTTCCCAGTGGGATTCATGCCACCATCACTGGTCCAGTTGTGATGATCGGTATGGGCTCAATCGGTCGTGCCACACTTCCGTTGCTTGATCGACATATTGATTTTGATCGCTCGCGGGCAATCGCTCTTGATCCTTTAGCGGAGCGCAAAAAATATGCTGACGAATTCGGCATTGCGTTCAAACAAATCGAATTAACGCCGGAAAACTATGTTGAGGTGTTAACGCCGTTATTAACGAACGGTGATGGTCAAGGTTTTTGTATCAATCTTTCGGTTGATACGTCATCGGTTGACATCATGCGCCTGTGTCGCGATTTGGGTGCGCTCTATATCGACACCGTTATCGAACCATGGCCCGGTCTTTATTACAACGAAACAATCGATAACGCAGATCGAACCAATCAGTTTTTGCGCAGCCAGGCGTTGGCAGAACGCCGACGAGCTCCCGGTGGAGTGACTGCTGTTTCATGTTGCGGAGCGAATCCGGGCATGGTGTCGTGGTTCGTCAAAGAAGCGTTGGTGAAATTGAGTGATGATCTCAATCTCAATCAGGAAATGCCAGCCGCCAACGATCGCGATGGTTGGTCGCGCTATATGCAAAACGTTGGTGTGAAAGGAATTCATATCGCTGAGCGCGATACCCAACGTGTAACCACTCCAAAACCGCACGGAACTTTTTGGAACACGTGGTCGGTGGATGGATTTTTGTCCGAGGGATTACAGCCAGCAGAACTTGGCTGGGGCACACATGAAAAATGGATGCCGCCAACCGCTCGCCAATTTTCCGATCCCAATGCACCGGCCATTTTCTTAGAAACTCCGGGGGCCGAAACGCGAGTTCGTACGTGGTGTCCAACATTGGGCGAGCAATACGGCTTCTTAGTCACTCATAACGAGGCGCTTTCGATTCCTGACTTTTATTCGGTTCGTGACGACAGCGGCAAGGTTGTTTATCGACCGACTTGTCATTACGCCTACCACCCCTGCAACGATGCGGTGTTGTCGTTCCACGAGTTGTTTGGCGCTGGTGGTCAAGTACAAGAAATCAAACATGTGCTTGATGAAGATCAGATCGTGGATGGAATCGATGAACTTGGTGTGCTTGTTTACGGCCATGCCAAGAACGCGCTTTGGTTTGGATCGCGTCTTTCCATTGAAGAGGCACGTGCACTGGCTCCCTACAACACGGCAACTGGATTGCAGATTTCCTCAGCCGTCTTGGCGGGTGTGGTGTGGGCCTTGGAAAATCCCAATGAGGGAATTGTGGAAACCGATGAAATGGACCATGTCCGTTGTTTGGAAATCCAAGTTCCATATTTAGGACCGGTTGAAGGCCACTACACCGATTGGAATCCACTCAGTCGCCGCTTGGGATTATTCCCCGACGACATCGACGCTTCTGATCCGTGGCAATTCCGCAATATTTTGGTTCACTAACGCATCTCTTTCGGCGGCCGACTCAAAGAATGGATGACAATGAACGTCACACTTTTAGGAACAGGCTCGCCGATACCGGATCCAAACCGTGCCGGCCCATCAACATTGGTAACGGCGAATGAAACACAACTTTTAGTTGATGCTGGCCGCGGCGTTTTAATGCGCCTTGCCGGTGCGTTCGTTGCGCCTCCAATGCTGCATGCAGTTTTAGTAACGCATATGCATTCCGATCATCTTTCTGATCTGAACGATGTTGTGACGACGCGTTGGGTAATGAGTCAAGAAGAAAATCCGCTTCGGATTTATGGACCGGTAGGAATTAAAAAAGTTGTTGACGGCATGATGGAAATGCTGTCGCTTGATATCTCTTATCGAATTGCTCATCACGACGATTTACAAAACGGACCGGCTCTCGAAGTTGTCGAAGTTAAACCGGGCGACGAATTCCAAATTAACGATGTGGCGATTCGTGTGGGACGCACCAACCACGCACCAGTCGAACCTTCGGTGGCTTATCGGATTGAACAAAACGGTGTGAGCGTCGTGATGGGTGGCGATGGCATTCCATGTGCCGAACTGGATGAACTTTGCGCAGGTGCGAACGCTTATGTCCAAACTGTTATTCGCGATGACATTGTGAAGATGGTTCCGCTACAACGCTTCGTCGACATTCTCGACTATCACTCATCGGTTTCTGATGCCGCTAAAACTGCGCAAAAAGCCAACGTGAAGACGCTTATTCTCACGCACTACGTGCCGGCAATTGCCCCTGGTCAAGAAGATGAATGGCGGGCCATTGCTAGTGAGCATTTCAGCGGTGAAATCGTGCTCGGGAACGACCTCACCTCTGTCGCACTTTCGTAATCATCAATCTCTCTGTAATGTCGGGTGACGGGCCGTGTTATGGGGGGATCATGACAATCACCGCAGAAAAGTCTTCGTTGCCAACTCCGGATGGAGAGATGGAAATTTTTTTGGCGCGTCCGAACGGAACGCCGCTAGGCGGAGTAGTTGTTGTCCAAGAAGCCTTTGGATTAACAAATCACATTCGCGAAGTTTGTGAGGCAGTCGCCGCCGCTGGGTTTATCGCAATTGCGCCGGCGATGTTTCATCGGTCAGAAGACCAGATTTTCGGCTACGACGAATACGAAAAACTAGGTCCTGTCATCATGTCGATGACACTTGAAGGCATTAATACCGATATCGATGTCGCCATTGCGGCCTTAGAAGAAAATGGTTGCTCGCCTTCTTCAATTGGAATCGTTGGTTTCTGCATGGGCGGATCAATTGCATTACAAACCGCCGCCCGTCGAAAGATTGGCGCCGCGATCACTTTTTATGGCGGGGGAATTGCCAAAGGTCGTTTCGGTTTAGAAGGCGGTCTTGTGTACGCGCCGGCCTTACAAACTCCTTGGCTTGGTTTTTATGGCGATCTGGATGCTGCCATTCCAGTTGACGAAGTCGAGCAACTCCGTATTGCCGCCGCCTCGTCACCCGTTGACACACTGGTAATTCGTTACCCCGATGCTGATCATGGTTTTCACCGCCGGGAAGGTCATTCATTTAATGCGGAGGCATCTGCCGATGCTTGGCAGCGAGCAATTGATTTCTTCACTGAACAACTGGCGTAGATTCGTTTTATGTCGTTTGTAATGGAGCCTCCTTCAACTTCTTCGGCCAAGGTTGCCAATGGAGGGGTTGTTGCTGAGGGGCTCAAGAAAAAGTTTGGCAATTTTCAAGCGCTTGATGGTGTCACGTTTGAAGTGCCGCAAGGAACGATTACGGGATTGTTAGGTCCGAACGGTGCCGGCAAAACAACCACGATTCGTATTCTCACAACTCTGCTTCGCTTAGATAGCGGTCGCGCCACAGTCGGCGGTTTTGATGTTGTAACTCAAGATCGACTTGTGCGCGCCACGATCGGTTTAACCGGTCAATACGCAGCCGTCGACGCAGAGTTAAGCGGCCGAGAAAATCTTGTTCTTATTGGCCGTCTTTCTCGTCTTTCAAAGAAGGTGGCCCAACAGCGAGCCGATGAATTGCTTTCCGCCTTTTCACTTTCTGACGCTGCCGATCGTTCTTTGCGAACGTATTCGGGCGGTATGCGTCGTCGACTCGATTTGGCCTGCAGTTTGATGGTGTCACCACCGGTGTTGTTTCTCGATGAACCAACTACTGGCTTAGATCCGCGTAGTCGTCTTGAACTTTGGGATGTCATTGCTGAGTTACGCGATCAGGGCGCCACGATTGTTCTCACCACGCAGTATCTCGAGGAGGCTGATCAATTAGCGGGAAAAATCTCGGTGATTGACGGTGGCCGCGTAATTGCCGAAGGCACGTCTGACGAATTGAAAACATTGGTTGGTGGTGACGTTGTCGAAGTTCGAGTGACCGATCGCCATCGTCTTGATGATGCCGTCGCTCTGTTAGCCCGCACCTTCAATCTCACCGAGCGCGATTTACAAGTCGATCGCGATCTGTCGCGAATTCAGGTTCCTGCTGTGGCCGGTGCGGCGGCGTTAACGGTGGCGGTGCGCTCATTAGATGCAGAAAACATTGTGATTTCTGATCTTCTTTTCCGTCGACCCTCACTCGACGACGTGTTTCTATCTCTTACTGGTCGCACTGCTGAAAGTGATGCATCATGACCGAATCCGCCAAGCTCACAACCTTTACGGCTACGGGAACAGTTGAACAACGAGCGGCGCTTCCATTACGTCGTGTACTCGCCGATATTGGTTTGCTCACACAACGGAACTTGCGCCGCATTCTTCTTAATCCGCGGTTGTTAGTGTTCACCACAATTCAACCGCTGTTGCAGTTGATTATGTTCACCATTGTTTTTGGTGCGGTGGCCACGGCCGCCGGAGACATTCCTTATAAGGACTTTGTTGTGCCGGCAGTTTTAGTGCAAACGATGACATTTGCCGCCATGTCATCGGGTGTTGGTATTGCCCGCGATCTTGAAGGCGGAATGATCGAGCGATTCCGTTCATTACCCATCGCGCGCAGCGCATTTCTTTTGGGTAGAACTGTTTCCGATAGCACTCGTCTAACAATCCAAGCACTGCTTCTCTTAGTGGCGGCGTTAATTATCGGATTCCGTTTTCACTCCAATGTTTTCGGAGCGCTCGCCATGATCGTTTCGGTCGTGTTATTCGGAATTGCTCTAACGGCCTTTTCTGCTTGGGTTGGATTATCCGTACGCGATCCAGAAGTTGTGCAAGCCGCAATCTTTTTGCCGCTTTTGCCGTTGGTCTTTACGAGTTCCGCTTTCGCACCTATCGATCGTTTACCCGGATGGATGCAACCAGTGGCCAATATCAATCCGATTACGTCGGCAATCGATACGGCACGCGGTTTTGCGTTAGGAAGTGATCGCCTTTATGCCGTGAGTGGTCATGGGCTTGGGCATTCGCTTTTACGGTTTGCGTTGTGGTGGATCGGCATCGTGGTGGTGTTCACCTGGTTGGCCGTTCGTCGTTACCGACGCGGCTAAACGAGCCAGAAAAGGCAAACACCCCCAACCTTTTGGCGGGGGTGTCGCAATGTCCTAGCGGAGGGGGGGATCCGTTTGGACCAGGCTCTATGGATGGGGGGTTTCCAGAACCACTAGATATAACGCTAGAGGCGAAGGTTTATTCCTACACCGTCAGAAAACCGGTCAGATTTCACATTTGCCCAGTTCAGGGCCCGAAATTTACCAACCCTGATGAAGTGGGCGACCCTCGGCGAAGCCAGAAGTGGTCTGCACGCCTACAACGGCCCGCTCGTAGAACTCTTCAATTGAACGAGCGCCGGCGTAGGTAAACGAACTGCGCACCCCAGCGGTAATCGCATCAAGGAGATCCTCAACGCCGGGACGAAGGGCATCGATATACATACGTCCCGAACTGATGCCTTCTTCAAATAATTGGCGGCGTGCAGCTTCAATTGGTCGTTCGGACGTCGGAGTGCGACCTACGACGGCTCGTGACGAAGCCATTCCAAAACTTTCTTTATAAGCGCGACCGTCGGCATCGAAATGTAAATCGCCGGGCGATTCATGTGTACCGGCAAACCACGAACCGATCATCACATTGCTCGCGCCGGCCGCTAACGCCAACGCAACATCGCGGGGATGACGAATACCGCCGTCGGCCCAAACATGTCGGCCTAACAAACGCGCTTCCATTGCACATTCATGAACTGCAGAAAATTGCGGACGACCCATTCCGGTCATCATGCGCGTGGTGCACATGGCACCGGGACCAACACCAACTTTGATGATGTCGGCACCGGCATCAATGAGGTCGCGTACTCCGCCGGCTGAAACAATATTTCCGGCACAAATCGGAACACTTAGATTTAGTGCTGCGATTTTACGAATTCCCTCAATCATTTTTTCCTGATGACCGTGGGCAGTGTCGAGGACCAAAACATCGACACCGGCTTCAACCAACATCTTGGCCTTGGCCACAACGTCACCATTAACACCAATGGCGGCGGCAATACGTAAACGATTGCGATCATCAACCGCGGGTCGATACAGCGTTGAACGCAAGGCGCCTGATTTCGTGATGATTCCTACGAGAAATCCGTCGGCATTAACAATGGGAGCGAGACGCCGACGACTGTCGTGCAGAACTTCGAACGCTTTTTCCGCATCAGTTGTTGAAGGAAGGGTCAAAAGATCAGTTGACATCACGCGGTCGAGACTGGTGTAGCGATCAACATCGATGCAATCGCTTTCGGTAACAACCCCGACGGGGCGATCGCCTTCCACCACGATGATGGCGTTATGAGCGCGCTTGGTGATGAGATTGAGTGCTTCGCCCACGGTGTCGCTTGGGCGCAACGTAATTGGCGTATCGAAAACGATGTCGCGTTGTTTCACCCAAGTGATGACATCGACAACAACTTCCAGCGGAATGTCTTGTGGGATTACTGCAATACCGCCGCGTCGAGCCACTGTTTCTGCCATACGTCGACCGGCAACGGCAGTCATATTGGCGACGACCACTGGAATAGTGGTGCCGGTTCCGTCGGTGGTTGAGAGATCTACATCGAGTCGAGATGACACATCGGAGCGCGATGGCACCATGAAAACGTCATCAAACGTGAGATCTACATCTGGGAATCGATCGTGAAGAAAGCGCACGAGTTGTAGAGGCTAGGCGAATTGCGCGGTAAAGAGGTAATGGGCCGAAAAGAGCGATGGAACTGGGACTACTCCCGTTCTTGTTCATCAAGTCCGGCAGCCGTTGCTGCGGCGAACGCCCATACCGCGGAGGCTCGATAGGCCGCAATCAAAACCTTGCGGGCGTCATCAACTTCTACGCGTAGTGGAGGATCGCCGAGTGAAATCATCATCGCCGCTGGATTGCTTGACATACGTACCGTCTCAGGATCAGCCGGCCAAGCGACTCCCCAAAACTTTCGTGACGCCGCGCGATCGGCTGCTTGTCGTTTATGGGCGATTCGACGTCGACCGCGACTCATGAGTTGCTCATTTCTAATTCGTCATCGTTATCGGTAATGAGTTCGTCGGTACGAAGTCCGAGTGCAACTTGTAATTGCGCTGGATCAAGGTCACCTAACGAACTGGATTTCGGTAGAACTAAATCAGCGATATGTCGCTTACCGGCAACAACTTCCTCAACGCGTTCATCAACAGTGCCAGGGCAAACCAAACGGTGGGCAATGACAGTTTTCTTTTGACCAATTCGCCAAGCACGATCACGTGCTTGATCTTCAACAGCCGGATTCCACCAGCGGTCATAAAGAATGACGTGGTTAGCGTTAGTGAGATTCAAACCGGTGCCGCCCGCTTTTAGCGAAAGAACTAAAGCGCCTGGACCGGTTTGTTGTTGGAATTCGCGGATGATTTGATCGCGTGTTCCGCGTGCCAATCCACCGTGATAGCACTCGACAGGAACGCCAAAGCGAGTGGTGAGGTGCTTCGACAATTTCATGCCCCATTCGGCGAAGTGGGTAAACACAAGCGCACGCTCATCGGCGGCATAAACCTGTTCCAAAATTTCTTCGAGTCGCGTGAGTTTGCCGGAGCGACCATCAAGTGGTCCGTCGTCATGGCGATAGGCAACGGGGTGATTACAGATTTGTTTAAGAGCGGTAATTGCCGCGAGGACCTGTCCGTTACGACGCTCAGTGCCCTCATCGGCCGCAATACCCGTGACCAAGTTGTCGAGAACCGCTTGATAAAGACCAATTTGTTCAGGCGTCATTGAACAATGATCCAACTCGTCAATGCGATCAGGAAGTTCGCGGGCAATTGCCGGTTCGGACTTCGTGCGCCGGAAGACCAAGATGCCATTGAGTGCCCGTAATGCTCGTTCGCCGGCGTCGCGCCCGTTTTCACCGGTTCCCGAAAGTTGTCCAATGAATTGCGGACGGGGACCAACCAATCCGGGATTAGTGAAATCAAGAATGGCCCATAAGTCGCCTAATCCGTTTTCGATAGGTGTACCAGTGAGCGCCAAACGCGATGTTGCTTTGAGGCGGCGTAACTGTTGTGCAGTTTCGTTGGCGGGATTCTTAATTGCTTGAGCTTCGTCGAGAACAACGCGAGCCCAATTGATCTTTTCGAGGGCGTCAATATCGCGCACGGCAGTTCCGTATGTGGTGATCACTACATCGGCCCGCGCAACTTCATCGGCAATATCTTCGTGATCAGCACGACCTTGACCATGGTGCACAACAACAGAAAGTTCAGGGGTAAAGCGCTTTGCTTCATTCGCCCAGTTGCCCACCACGGCTGGGGGTGCAATAACCAACGTGGGTTGATCAGAAATTGAATCAACTAGATGGGAAAGAATGGTGGGTGTCTTACCAAGACCCATATCAAGGGCCAAACATCCACCCAAAGAAGTGGTGTCGAGGAACTTCAACCACGCCAACGCATCCGATTGGTAACTACGTAATTCACCCTTGAATCCTTCGGGTGTCGCGACGGGTCGCAATGATGCGGTGGCCGCTTTTTCCATTAGGTCGGCGGCCCAACCAGAACCAACAATCGAAACTCCGCCAGCTAATGGTGAACCATCAAGGCCTAATGCTTGACGCAACATTTCCGCGCCGGTCATTTGCGGTTTCTTGGCGCGTTCAGCCAAGGCTTGCGCGGCCGCTGCGAGATCGGCGTGATCGAGAGCGATCCAACGACCGCCGGAGCGCACTAACGGGCGCGCTTCCTTAGCGAGGCGAGCAATATCGGCGGCGGTGAGTTCAATGTCATCGAAGACGGCGGTCCAACTCACGTTGGCTAATTGATGTGCTCCAACCGTTGTTTCGGTTCCGGCATCGGCGAACATGCGCAACGATGGCGTTGCTTTCCGTTTTTGTAATTGTGGAATACGCATTTCAAATCCGGCATCAGCCAACGTTCGGCCAATATCGGACATCAATTCCCATGCTTCTTGTTGGCTGAGCACAACCTCTCCGCGTCGCATTCCGCCCGGTCGATTGAGCGGCGCATACAAACGTTCCAGACGGATGAGATTTCCTTCTAAATCTTTACGATGGTTGCCGGCATTCACTAAGGCAACTTCAATGGGCACGAGTTGTTCATGGCGCGATGGTGCAAAAACTTTGAGATGCCATGCATCGCCAGAATCGGGTGGATCCAGTTGCACGATTAATGGTCGGTACGTGCGTGATGTAACTGGCGCGGCCCACTTTTCCAATGCATTGGAGAGATCGGTTGCTAATCCGGGCGTTAATTCGAAAGGTTCGCCATCTAAGTTGGCCAAGAACACTTCGCTGGCATCGACAATTGTTTGCGCGTTTTCAGGTGCCGCGGGACTTTCGATGCGTTTACTCGCTTGTCGACAAATTGTGTCGGCTACTTCGGTGAGGATCGATCGAGTCATTGTTTGTCCATCAATTGATGGAGATAAAACCGATACCGCACCTGGCATGGCGTCACCGAATGCTTTGATTCGCTCTTGATCAAGCAACGCGGGTTGCCACGAAACGGCGAATGCATTTCGCTGTGTGGTGCGACGATTTTGTCGACTGCGGCGAACAGTCGGAATAACCGCGCCTTTGGCTACCAAATTCACGGCCCAGCCCGAAACTATGGAGATCCAACGCGCGCTGGGTGCAATTTCTTCGTCGGGTGGATCAGCGGAGATCGCTAAGAGCCATCCCAAAATGTCAGTGATGTTTGCTTCAACGGCAACCGCTTTATCGCCATTTGGTAACTGGATTGGTGAACGCTGTGACCAAATTTCCGGAGCATCAGTAGCGATGAGGTACTCACGTAGTTGTTCAAAGGTTGCCGGCTGTACATCGGGGCCGCCAAGCCACGCCACAACACGACCGTTCGCCCATGACAATTGCAAAACATTGACACCCGGACTCAATTCACCCGGTTCGGGTTCGATTCCTAATAAGCGATCAAAGGCGATTTCAAGGACGCGCTGTTCGTTCTCCAAATCGTTAATGATTTGTTGATCGTCGGGATTGCGCCGAGCACGGAATCGATCGACGGCTTCATCGGTATCAAAAAGTCGTTGTACTAAGACGCGATGCCAATGTTGAGGAAAGGCTTCGAGCAATTGCAGTTCACTGGGAGAGGCTTCTCCCCAGGCGGCCTTTTCCACCAAAGTTTCAAAGCGCGATGAACGAGGATCGATCGCAGGTACGCGATCAATTTCAACGGGTTCATCAACCTGTTCGATGACTTCTTCAGGCACGTGGTCCTCTACAACTGACGGGGAACGATCCGATGGCATGTCGTCATTCCGGTGGTGCCGCTACACCGTTTGTGCACAATGTCCACAATTCACCCACGAACTGCCGAACACTGTGTGCCGCACATCTCCAAGAACTTGCGGTTTGGAGGAACCTCTTTTCGAGGTTCGTCGGGAGCGACCCGACCGCTTCACTCTACCGGCACGCGAGCGGAGTGGGTAATTTCAGTGGCCGAAGCCGAACATGGCCCGACTGTGAGCGGTCGGGGGATTGGCGACAATCTCCGCTATCGGGCCATTCGCGGCGATATTTCCCCGATCCATCACGATGAGGTGGCGGGCTAGATCCACTGCATCTTCGGCCTCATGGGAAATCATCAAAGTGGTGGTGGCCGTTCGTTGACGCCATTGATCAAAAAGTTGGCGAATTTCGGCGCGTCGCACAGTGTCGAGTGCCGAGAAAGGTTCGTCCAGCAGTAGCAGTTTCGGATTTGTAACCATCGCTCGTAAAAGGGAAATCATTTGCGCTTCACCGCCAGAAAGAGAAGCGGTATCGCGCAGTTCAAGGTCGTCGAGATGAAATTCCGAAAGCAACGTGCGCGCCTGTTCACGTGCGATCGACTTCCGTACTTTTCGCGCCCGTAATCCGAAGGCGATGTTGTCGATGACCGAATGCGAACGGAACAATTCCACACTTTGAAAAACCATCGCTGCCGAGCGTTTCTCTGGTGGCAACCATTTCTCTTGTCGTTGTGCAGTGCAGAGTTCAACAACTTGATCATCAATGGTGATCTTTGCTTCTGCCGCTTGTTCGATCCCGCAAATCACTCGTGCCACGGTTGATTTACCAGCACCGTTCGGCCCGACAAGTGCTACGAGTTCACCTTTCTTCAATCCAAACGCAACATCAACGGTGAATTCATCGCGGGGAGTTTTTATTTGAACATCAACAAATTGATCGTTGGTCATGTCGATTCTCCAAACCAACGGTCGCGCAGAGAAAACAGCACAATGAACGACAAGGCAATCATTACCATTGACAAAACAAATGCGTTTTCGCGATTACCTTCCAGTCCGACATAGACCGATAAAGGCAATGTTTGCGTTGTGCCGGGGTAGTTGCCGGCGAAAGTAATGGTGGCGCCAAATTCTCCGAGTGCACGGGCCCAGGCCAATACTGTTCCGGCAATAAGTGCGGGACGTAATGCTGGCAATGTGACATGTCGAAACGTAAACCACGACGATGCGCCGAGTGTGCGTGCGGCGAGTTCCTCGTCGGATTTACGCGCTCGCACTGCGCCTTCAACGGTCAAAATAAGAAACGGCATGGCGACAAATGTTTGGGCGAGGATCACTCCAGTGGTGGTGAACGCTAAACGCCAGCCAAATACCTCAAACAGAAAACCGCCTAAAAGGCCGTTTTTCCCGTACGCCGAGAGAAGGGCCACACCACCGACTACTGGTGGCAACACCAGCGACAGCAAACAAAGAGCGCGCAAGATTCGGCGACCATGAAATTGCATATGGCCCAAAACCCAAGCCAACGGCACACCCAACACAAGTGAAATGAATGCTGCGCATATTGATGTCAGCAAACTCAAGCGAATGGTTTCACCCGATTCGCTGATGACAGAAAAAAATGAACCCCAAGGAGTTTTAAACAGAAGTCCCAAAAAAGGGAGGACGAAAAACAACGTGGCAATCGCAGCCAAGATCAAAATAAAGACGGGTGGTCGTCGAAGTTGTTTGGGTTCGCTCATATTAAAAACCTTCGGTCAAGAGTCCGTTGGCTTGCAATATCGCTTTGCCGTTTGTCGATAAAACAAAGTCAATCAACTTTTGGGCGTTCGGATTTTTCGAAGTGGCGGCTATGTAATAACTGGCACGAATTTTCATTACCGAAGGGGTTTCAATGATTTGTAATCCGGCAGTATTTGCTTCCGCTTCATAGATGAATGCCGCATCGCCTTCGCCGGATTTAAGTTTCTCAACGATTCCTTTGGCATCAATTTCATAACTGGCGAATTTCACGTTGATATTGCCGGCTTGCAGTGCTTGATCGGTGTACGTGCGAATGGGAACTTGCGGAATCGCTGTCACAATTTTCACATCGGTTCGTTGTAAGTCGGCCAACGTTTTTACTTTTGATGAAGAGGAGACGGCGAGTACAAGTTGAGTTTGCGCAAACACTTTTGGATCGGTAGTTGTTGCACCACCATCGGCAACTCTTTGCATTGAAACTTGATCGGCGGCTGCAAAGACATCGCTGGGCGCACCCTCAAGAATTTGTACTCCTACAAGTGATGATGGGCCGCTTTGCAGTGAGACATTTACGTTGGTTTCTTGGCGAAACGCGTCGGCCACTTCCGTCATCGGTGTGCGCAGCGACGACGCCACATTGAGTGCCAAAGTCGAAGAAGAGGCTGAACAGGAAATGGCCACCACTAGAACTGCCGAGAGCATGAGGCAGAGGCGGAAAAGCCTGGAGCGGGGCGACATCGGGCCACAATAGTCAGGAACTGACTAAAGTCGTCAACTCTTGACTACCGATACCATCCGCCCATGACCCGCAACGATCCCGAACTCACCGCCATGGTGTGCTTGGCCATCGTTGATGAGGAGCCTCAGCATGGCTGGGCGATTGTGAAATTGCTCGCGAGCGATGGAGCCATAGGCAGGATCTGGTCGGTATCTCGACCGCTGACTTATCGAGCACTCGACTCCCTTGAACAAGTTCGACTTATCGAACCGACTGAGGCCGACGCAACTGAACGTCGCGGCCGCACGGTGTACACCACCACGGCGGCAGGTCGGAAGAAAGTAAGCGAATGGCTTTCCGAACCGGTGGCATTACCTCGTGATGTCCGCACTGAATTGCTGTTGAAGTTTGTTTTCCGTCAGCGTCGACAACTTTCAATTGCCTCGTTAGCAAAGCAACAACGTGAACTTTTCGCACCCATGATGCGCAATGAAAAGAATGAAGATGTTGTCGCACTTTGGCGAGGCGAACATCTAAAAGCGGTTGATCGTTTTCTTCAGGCGGTTGAGGAAACGCAATGAAACTTCTGCAAGGTCCTTTGCTTAACCGCAATTTTCGTATTTATCTTGCCGGTCAAGGTCTCTCACAAATGGGGACCTGGATGCAAAACCTTGCTATGGGTTGGTTGGTATTGAAACTCACTAATAGCGGCGCACTTTTAGGTTTAGTTACTGCGGCGCAATTCACCCCAACGTTGCTTTTAGGTTTGTATGCCGGAGCGGTTGCTGATCGATTGAATCGTTGGCGCATATTGCAAACCGTGCAACTACTCGCCGCCCTTGTTGCCGGAATCCTTGGCGTCCTCGTTTATACCGACACCATTCGCATCGGCAGTTTGTTTGTTTTGGCTGCGATTTTCGGAATTGTGAATTCATTCGACACTCCTGTCCGCACTTCATTCACCTATGAAATGGTTGGGCCCGACGACGTAACGGGTGCGATTGGTTACTCGAGTTCGGTTAACAACGTTGCGCGCGTAATTGGACCAGCACTCTCCGGATTATTGATTGCCAATGTTGGAATTGCCACACCGTTTTTTGTGAACGCGGCCAGTTATCTCTGCATCACGCTTTCGTTGTTTTTGATGGATCGATCGAAATTTTTCACATCGGCACCCGTGCAGAATCGTCAAGGATTAGTGCGTGAAGGTGTGCGAGTTGTTTGGTCGGATACACGGCTACGCGTTCTTATTCTCATGACATTGGTGATTGGAACGTTGGCCTATGAAAACCAGATCGCTTTGCCGTTGCTGGCCAAATACACATTCGGTTTAAGCGCCACCGGCTTTGGAATTTTCTCGTCGGCCCTTGGTGTTGGTTCGGCAATAGGTGGAATTGCAATTGCGCGCTTCGGAAAGGCCAATCATCGCCGCGTTGGTTTTGCTGCGTTAGCGCTCGGTATTTCGATGTTGGTCGCCAGTTTCATGCCCAATGTGTCGCTCTTTGTGATCGTTTTATTCATCGTTGGCGCTTGCAGCGTCACGTTCATCACATTTACTTCGGCCACTTTGCAACTAGTCGTTCCGCAACAAGTGCGAGGCCGAGTCATGGCCTTGTACGTCACTGCCATCATCGGGACAACACCGATTGGCGGTCCGATAATTGGATGGATTGGCGGGGCCATCGATGCTCGTGCCACCTACATCACTGGTGGGCTGGCCTGCATTGTTACGGCGATCGTTGCTTGGCGATCGCTGCAAAATGCCACTCGTTCGGTGTTGTCCGAGGCAGTGCCGTTACGAACTGAACAGGTGATCATTGGCGAGGAAATTACGTCGGAAAAAGACTCAGGGTCTTCTGACTTTTACGCGGAAACAAATGAGCCACCGACCGATAACCTGAAGGGCACCTAAACAAAAGGACGTCTTATGGTTATCGCCATTGTTGTCATTGTTCTGCTGGTGTTGTTAGCCATCATCTTGATCGGTGGATATAACAGCATCGTTCGTTTGCGCAATCAGGTTGATAACGGTTGGTCGCAAATTGATGTACAGATCAAACGTCGCGCTGATCTCATTCCCAATTTGGTGGAATCAGTAAAGGGCTATGCCGCACATGAATCGGGAACTTTTGAGGCAGTAGTTGCGGCTCGTAACGCGTCGTTAAGTGCAGCCTCACCCGCTGCGGCGGCAGCAGCTGAAGGTCCGATAGAAGCGGCACTTGGTCGACTCTTTGCAATCGCCGAGGCCTACCCCGATTTGAAAGCGGATGCGAACTTTCGCCAGTTGCAATCGGAATTGACGGCAACCGAGGATCGCATTTCCTATGCCCGTCAGTTCTATAACGACTCGGTCACTCGCTATCACAATCGCATCGACACGTTCCCCGGTGTTTTCATCGCCAAGTTTGGTGATTTCACTCATCGGGAATTGTTTGAAGCCGATGACGTTGATCGCGCTGTTCCCAAGGTTGAGTTCTAAGACTTCGACAAATGACCGACGCCGCTGGATTTATCGACGAGCAACGACATAACCGACGCGCCAGCTTTGTCATTCTGGCGGGTGTCTTCGTATTGCTTTTTGTTGTGGCCAATTTGATTGCCGGCCTGCTGGGCGGTTATTCAAAACAAATTTGTGAACCTGCTTCGTCACCAACATCACTTAACCCGACAACTTGTCGGACAGAGTTTCAACTCAATGTGGTGGTCATTGCGATAGTCGTCTCAATGATCGTTGCTTATTTGCTGTTGGCTTGGTTGGCCTCAGGAAAAGCCGCACTTTCTATGGCCCATGCACGTCCTGCAGATGGTCCTGAATTTGCAGACTTGCGCAACGTGGTTGAACAAATGTCGATCGCTGCGGGAATTCCGATGCCCAAGGTGTATGTCGTTGATGACCCAGCGCCGAATGCTTTTGCGACTGGGCGAAATCCGAAACATGCAGCCATAACGGTGACGACGGGTTTGTTGGCGAAAATGTCAAACCGCGAATTGCGCGGTGTCATTGCCCATGAGACGGCTCATATTGTTAATCGCGATATAGCGGTTACCACTCTTGCTGTGCTTTCCGTTGGCCTCATTGCGTTGATTGCTGAAATCGGAATTCGCATTGGCTTTTTCAGCGGCGGCGGACGACGAAACGATGCTGCGGGTGCGTTGCTGCTCATTGGTTTGCTTCTGTACATCATTGCGTTACCGGCGGGCTTACTGCTGCGCGCGGCGCTTTCAAGAAAGCGCGAGAGCCTCGCTGACGCCACCGCGATACAACTCACTCGTGAACCGGCCGGCATTCGTTCCGCTTTGGAAAAACTTGAAGCTGATACCACTGTTATTGCGCATCCAACTTCGGCGATTGCACACCTTTGGATTGAGTCACCAATGGAACGCCAACAGGAATCTGGTTTGCATGGTTCGTTCGGTCGCATGATGGACACGCATCCGCCCCTCGCACAACGCATCAGAATTTTGCGCTCGATTGAAGGCTTAGATCCCGATGGCCGCGGGCCGAACGATCCCTCGCCAGAGTGGCCAGTTCAATAATGTCAGCCCATAATCGGGCCGCGTAATGCCGTTACCCGACGTAAGTGTGCGAATGCTGCCGGTTTTCGCCATACTTGAAGGTCCAGCAGTAGGAAGGCGCAAATGAATTTCAAGGTTGGCTCAAAGGTCATTTATCCGGCTCACGGAACGGCGGAAGTGACCGGTCGCTCCACCAAAGTCGTGGATGGCAAAAAAGTGAAGTACCTAGAGCTTTCAATTGCGGCCGGCGATGATTCTTGGCGTGGCGGCAACCTCAAGGTTTCTGTTCCTGAAGATCGTGCTGAAGATTTAGGTGTACGTCCGGCGATTTCTGTTGAAGAAGTCGAGGATGTTTTAGCGGTTTTGGCAGTACGTAACGTTCGTGTACCTACAAACTGGTCACGTCGTTTTAAGAACCACCAAGAAAAAATGAAGTCGGGCGATATTTACGAATGTGCTGAAGTTGTGCGCAACTTGGCGTTACGGGATCGTCAGTCGTCGTTGTCGAGTGCGGAAAAGGCGATGCAGGTTCGTGCCCGACGCATTCTTGTTTCGGAGTTGGCGGTCTCATGGAATGTCACCATGGAAGAAGCCAATGCCCGAGTTGATGCCGTCTTGGCTGAAGACTGATCACCAGTTCTTACCTAGTTCTTACCTATTTTTCGACTCACTCCAAACTGGAGTTGTTGAAATGGGTTCATGAACGACATCCTTTGGTACCTCACACGCTCTTCAGGAGTAGTGGCGATGGTATTAATGTCGCTCGCCGTCATTGACGGTCTTCTATTTTCTGGTCGCCAAAATCGTCGTACTCGACCCGTGTGGTTAATGGACCTCCACCGTGGACTTGGTGGCTATGCATTGGCTTTTACCGGTCTGCATTTAGTGTCGGCCTATTCCGCCGGTCTCGGTTATTCAATCGTTGCGGTAGTTGTTCCGGGTGTTGCGAAAGAGTCAACAATTCCGTTGGCGTTCGGAATAATCGCGTTCTACATCATGTCGATTTCAGTTTTCACATCGTGGCCAAAACGATTACTGCCGAGAAAGTTTTGGCATTTTCTCCATGTGCTTTCGATACCGGCGTTGATCTTGGTTGGCCTTCATGGTTGGCAGATGGGATCTGATTCGCGAATCGGTTGGTATATCGCCGTGACATTGGTGTTAACGGCCATCACTGTTTATCCATTTGCTTTGCGTCTAACGGCAGCATGGCAAAAACGAGTTGAGAAAGTTGCGGTTCGATCATGAACTCTCCTCAATTACCGCAGCCCGGAAAGAGACGTCACGCCGCTAAAGGAAGTAGACGGATTGCTCTCGGTCTGAGCGTTGTTTCAACTGTTGGTTTGGCGGGCTGGATGTATTCGGCTGCCGGTGGTGGTTCCACCGAGTCAGCTTCACCAACATCAGTCCAAGATTCGATTTCAATTCCATCAACGTCAACGACCCTTGCTCCGACGACGTCGAATCGAAATAACTCAACAACATCAACGACAGTGGTTCCGGCGACCGGTTCGTTACGTGATGGCACCTATACCGGCACCTCCTCGTCGACTCGATGGGGACCGGTACAAGTGAAGATCACCGTTGAAGGAGGAAAGATCACTGATGTACAAGCGATTCAGTACCCAGCGAACGACAATCGCAGCCTCCAAATCAGCCGATCTTCAATACCGCGTTTAGTGCAATCGACATTGACCGCTCAAAGTGCAAGTGTGTCAAGCGTGTCTGGTGCAACGTATACCTCAGCGAGTTATAAGAAGTCGTTGCAATCCGCCATCGATCAATCTCGCGCGAAAGCCTCCTAATGAACGATCCCGCCACCGTTGTGCAGAGTTCCCATGTCGAAGAAGTGATGGGAACGACAGTCACTTTCGATGTGCGAGATGAAAACAGTGGTCCGGCAATTTCGGCGGCAATCGATTGGCTTCATCATGTTGATGAAGTATTCAGCCCGTACAAACCGGAAAGTCCAATCAGCAAATTTGGTTTAGGTGAACTCACCATCGACGAATTAAGTGATGAAGTTCGCGATGTTTTAGCACTCTGCGACATTGTTAATGACGACACGAATGGTGCCTTCAATGCATTCGCGGTTCCCGCACCGAACGGATCAATGTTTAACCCATCAGGTCTGGTGAAGGGTTGGGCTCTCGAAATTTCCGCTGAAATTCTTGAACAATTTGGATTACGAAATTTCACCATTAACGGTGGCGGTGACATTGCGGTGCGCGGAACGCCGTTAGATGAAGACGGTTGGCGTATCGGCATTCGACATCCATATGAAGCAAATATGTTTGCCGAAGTTGTGCAATTACGTGATCACGCCGCTATCGCAACATCAGCCACCTATGAACGTGGTGCTCACATTGTCGATCCCGAAACAGGAACCGGCACAACCGATTTGGCCAGTGTCACCATCATCGGTCCAGACCTCACCTTCGTTGATGTGTATGCCACTTCAGTATTTGTGATGGGCAATGAAGGGTTGGTTTGGCTTCTAGATTCGCATCCCGAATGTGAAGGTTTCGCCATCGGACACGATGGTTTCACCTACGCCACTCCTGGTTTTTCGCGTTACGTCGTGCAGTAACGCTGGCACTTTTCAAATACGACAGTTGTCGTCTTCGCATTCCACGCAAGGTTGCACGATGCCAAACTTGGCGGCAATGGCGTGAATCTTGCACGCTAAGCAGTAACCAAAAGCGGCTTCTAAAAAGGCGGCGAAAATTAAAGCACCTAATACCCACCATCCGACGGTGAGGTTGAAAGCCAAAAGAACAGTTGCCGTCAACGTGAAACCAGCACCCATGGTGGCGGCCAATCGTTTTGGCGCACCTGCAGTTGGTGAAGGTGACCACCAACGTTTAACAGCCGAAGAAACTGACGCAGCGAGTGGATCTTTGCGCGGTCCAAAAATGGCGCGCACGGTGAACGACGCAGCCAACACCCACACCAACGGCGCCCAACCGGTGAAAATGGCGATGATCGAAACAGTGACGGTGATGGCGGCCACGATGCGCGCCGTGCGGGCATCGACGACAGCGGGCCATGAACTTGATCGACGAGCAAGGGTGGTTTCCATAGGGCTACGACGATATCGGAATTCCGACCTATTTGGTCAAGAATAGCCCTGAACTGGGGAAATGCCCTTAGCGAGAGGGCTCGGTGGGGTTCGGATTGATCCAGCGGAAGGTCAGATTGATACGTCCGTCGAAGACCTTGGCGGTCTTGGCGATTCGGTGTTGCCAAAGGTGTTGAGTGAGGCCGCGCATGATCACTAAATCGCCGTGATGTAAATCGAGAGCAACTTTTCGCGAATGATCATCAACTCTGCGAAATTGAAATGCTCGTGTTGCACCGAAACTTAATGACGCGATGACAGGTTCTTTTCCTAATTCGCGTTCATCATCAGCGTGCCACGCGTTTCCATCTTTTCCGTCGCGATAGAAATTGGCCAACACCGAGTTGAATTCATGGCTTGCGTGTTGTTGGCAAAGATCGCGCATCTCACTAAGCGTTGGTGTCCATGGCTTTGGATCCATTTTGATATTTGAATACGTATAGACCGCATTTTTTTCGCCATGCCACGAAGTAAGGCGTGGAACCGGCGAGCGTTTGCCAAACATGACAATCCACTCTTGATCCCATTCAATTTCCGCTTGCAGATTTGCCATCACTCGATCGGCATCGTTGGGAGAAAGTGCCCCGCGCACGACGGTCATATCCAAACCAGGTGCATCAACGTTGTCGTCAAATAACGGGAACTGTCCCATGCACGTAGTTTGCGCATAGTTAGGCGGAAAACGTGTGATTCAGTGACCTAGATTCGTAACGGCAGTGCCTTTCATTCACTGAGGGCATAGATGCAGGGGAGAAATAATGGGTCAGTTAGATGGAAAAGTGGCCGTCATCACCGGGGCCGGACGTGGAATTGGCCAGGCCATAGCTCAGCGTTATGCCGCTGAAGGCGCGCGCATTGTTGTTTCGTCGCGCACTGAAAAAGACCTCAAAGAGACATTGAAAGATGTGAAGAAGAAACATGGCGCGGCCGTTATTGCTGATGCCATGACTCCTGAAGGATCACGAGCACCAATAGAAAAGGCGATTGAGAAGTTCGGTCGCATCGACATTCTTGTCAACAACGTCGGCGGAACAATTCCAGGGAATCCTGATCCCTTTGTTGGCGATGACGATGTTTTTCTCGGGATCTTGCAATTGAATTTGTTCTCGGCGTGGTGGTCGACCACCGCTGCACTTCCTCATTTTCGTAAAGCGAATTACGGACGCGTGATTTCTATTGGATCGGGAGCCTCTAAAAATTCCGGATCGTCGGTTCCTTACGCCACGGCCAAACACGGATTAGTCGGTTTCACCAAAGAAATAGCTCGGTTAGGTGCGCCCTTCGGCATCAACGCCAATTTGCTGTGTCCGGGATGGACTCGCACCTCGCTGGTTGATTTCGAACGAATCGCAAAAGCCCGCGGCACAACTCCAAGCGAAGAGGAAGCGCGCGCCGCTAGCGAATCATTACAAGGACGCGTTTTGGATCCCACTGAATTAACGGGCATGGCCTTGCTGCTCGCTGGTCCCGACGGAAGTGGAATCACCGGTCAGGTCATAAGTGTGGATGGAGGCCACAAAGTTTGAATTGCATCGAGCAAATGTACGGATCGATGTAGTTCACCTACGCTACGCATTGCGAACTAACGGAGGGGTAGAGGACGCAAAATGATTGAAACAACCGCAACGCGATTACAACCAACATTTTCTGATCCTGATGCGGTGCTTTCGTTGATTCGCAGCGCCGGGCCGTTTTGGCCGTTAGTGAATTACGCCGGAAACGATGCCGAAATGGCGGCCTTAGGTTCAAAACCTCCCACATTCGTACCGCCGTGGTTTCGGCAGGACTTTGTGCGTGACGGAGTACCCGCAGTTGATGGCGCCGAGTTAATTCTCGACAACCCCGAATTTCTAAGTGCAGCAAAAAAGGTGTACGGCGAAAACGTCATCGTGAAGCCCACCAATGTGTATGTCAACATCATGGGACCGACACCATTTCCCTTCATTCCGCATACTGACGTTCCGGCGTTCCGTGGTTTTACGCGAGCCAATCAACCAATTTGGTTTCTGAAATTGATGCGCAACTCTGGCTTATTTGAAGAGTGGCGCACGAAAATTGCAACGGCAGTTTCCTGGTTTTATCAAGGTGAAGGCGGCGATTTTCATTACTGGCCCGACGGTGCCGACGGTGCCGAATGTGTTGAGTCACCACCATTCAAAAACGTGAGTGTTGTGGCTGACAACGAATCGACATTTCATGGCGTTGCCCCGCTTGGTCCCAAAACTGCGCAGATGCCTGAAGGCGTCAATAGCCATAGCCAATTAGTGCGCGGCGATGGGGCGTGGAACATCATCGACTCCGACGGCAATGTGATTTCCCGCATCTTTGATGATGAGGCTCGTATCACTGTTTCTTGGAAAGCCGATATTTACCGCGACGAAACTGAAGAGCATGCCGTCATGAATGCCATTGACGGTTTAACGATCGAAAAGATCACTGAAGTTTTTCTCGCTGACCTGCAAAAACGTGGAATTGATTTTCCGCAAGAAAACGCACGTCTTGAAAACGAAGAATGGGTTGCGCTTCTGGCTGCAACTTACCCAGAGTTACCGCCCAAAATGACGCTTTCATAATTGTTGCGCGACTACTGCTTAATGCATTCCCACGTGCAGTAATGACCGGCCGGTAAAAATCCGAGTTTGTTTGCTTCATCGTCGTTAGCGATGGCAACAACATCGTCATTCGCAGAAAGTTGTTGTTTCGCGGCGGCCACGATGTCGACTAAATCAAACTCGCCGCCTCCGCCGTCGCTGGCATTTTCAAGTGTGGAATCGCCGGCAAGAACATTGCGCCACCGTTGTGTCACCAACATCGTTGTTGTAAAACCGTGTTCGCGCAGTTTGTGTGTGAGATCAACACCGAAGCGAAAAAACACCGGAGTGTTATCGCCATGAAATTCCGGTTCGCTGGGCACGCCTGTCATGCCTTGCAGAAGAGGAATCTGTAAATAGAGACGACCGTTGGTGTCGAGAACACGATGGATTTCGCGCAATGCTTTTGCTGTATCGGGAACATGTTCAAGAACATGCGGGCTCAGCATTACATCCAGCGATGAGTCGGGAAGATTGATGTCTTGTAGATCAATTTGAATGTCGCCGATATGTGCGGACTGATCGAAATCGCTTGCGGTGTATTTATAAACGTTTCGCATCATTGTGCGATAGCGATCATCGAGTCGCGGCGATGTTTCTAAGATGCGCAAACCTTTTCGATAGGGAAGGCGCGTGGTGAACGAATAGAGAAGGAATCGATCACGGCCGATACTTCCGCATTGGGGACAGCGCATCGACTCGCAATGTTGCGTGCCCTCAAATGATTCGCCACGCCAGCCGCAGATATTGCAGTTGGCTCCATCTGCGAGGGGCAAAGATGCCTGCGGCTTGCGACCCGAGTTCTCCCAGGAAAC
>JBEGMF010000039.1:0-15437 GCA_041183205.1 Actinomycetota bacterium
TTATGGCAAAAGTGCGGAGTACAGGCGATAGTGCGACCAGAGAACGCCTGCTGGAGGCGGCCGTCGACACCATTGCCACCGGCGGAGAGGTTGCTGTCCGCACCAAGACCATTGCCCAAAGCGCCGGTGTTGCCGAAACCTCGCTTTTCCACTTTTTTGGCAATCGGGAAGGGCTTATTGAAGAAGCCAATGTCGCTCTCTTTCGCAAACTGATTGAGGGGTTCACGCAGAACTTCAAATCAGCCGTGGACGCATGTGCCACCCGCGCTGAATTCATCGACGTCTGTCGACGCACCGTCGAATTAGCGACGTCGAAAGATCGTTCCCATGTGCGCGCCCAACGAGTTCAAGCCCTTGGCAGCGCAGTTAATCGACCACGTTTGGCCGAGAAACTTTTCGAGGCACAATTAGAAGCGAACAAAATCATGCAGGATTCGCTCGAAATTGCGCAGTCGCGAAAATGGATCAGCGCAGACCTCGATACCGAAGCAGCATCGTTTTGGCTCATGGCCCAGTTCACTGGGTATGTCATTGCCGAACTTGGCAACGACGATGAGTACCTCGAAAAAATTGCGCACTTCTATCAAATAGCGGTAGCGGCAATTTTGGAATTCCACCTAACAGACGAAGAGATTTGAAATGACGGCCCAATCCCCCACCTTGTTACCCCCATCACCACCGCTGTATCGCACGGTGAAATCAATTACGGCAGCGCCGTCAGGTTTTGAAGGCGAAGGGTTCCCAGTGCGCCGTGCCTTTGCCGGTGTTCCAATGGAAGATCTCGATCCGTTCCTGCATCTCGACGAAATGGGCGAAGTCGACTACGCACCTGGCGAACCCAAAGGAACGCCGTGGCATCCTCATCGCGGCTTTGAAACCTTCACGTACTTGTTGAAAGGACAATTCCTTCATCAAGACTCACATGGTGGCGGCGGCATTATCGACGAGGGCGGCACGCAATACATGACGGCCGGCGATGGCATTTTGCATATCGAAACGCCGCCCGCACCTTTAGTGGAATCAGGCGGCCTTTTTCACGGAATGCAACTTTGGATCAATTTGCCAGCCGCGAAAAAACGCATTTCACCGAAGTACCAAGATCTTCAAGGTGAAGATTCAACCATCGTGATGTCACCTGATGGTGGTGCCCTTGTTCGTGTTTTGGCTGGCGAACTAGATGGACATAGTGGACCGGGAATTTCCCATACGCCGCTCGTCATCACTCACATCACACTGGCGCCCGGCGCGCGCGTGGAAGTGCCGTGGCCATTGAATTTCAATGCGTTGGCCTACGTCATGAGCGGGCGCGGATTCGTGGGACAGGATCTCCATCCGTTCCAAGCCGGCCAATTAGCCGTGCTTTCAAATGGCAACACGCTTGTTTTTGCTGCCGCCGACCAACAAACCAGTCAGCATCCAAACATGGAACTGTTTGTTTTGGGCGGTGTTCCATTGCATGAACCAGTGGTTAAGCATGGACCTTTTGTAATGAATACGCGCGCCGAAATCATTGAAGCCATCGAAGATTTCGAGGCCGGCAAATTAGGACGAGTGCCCGCAGGTGCAATTCAACCGCATCGCCCTTCCAACAATTAAGGCGCACTAAGCCACTCGGCGGTTTCGCGCACAACACGCGAAAACTTGGCCTCGTCATACGTTTTATGGAATGACTCGATTTGTGCATTCAGCACTTGTTGACGAGTTTTCGTTGCAAAAGACGAAGTCAAAGCCTGCGCAATCGAAGAAGGCTCGCTCGGGGTGAAGAACCATTCGCCATCACCGAGCAATTCTCGATGCGCATCTATTTTTGATAAGAGAACAGGCGTTTGCTGCGCCAATGACTCAGTTACCGGAAGACTAAAGCCTTCATGGAATGAAGGAATAACCGTGGCAAATGCCTGGCGGTAACACTCTTCCATTTCAAGATCGGTCATTCCCTTTTTAAATTCAACGACCGTTGGATCGAATCCGAGGCTTTTAATTGCGTCTGTTACCGCCCTGCGGCTTTGTTGATCGAAATTCGCCAGAACCACAATTTGCATTGAGCGATCACTAGCAAATTTCAAAGAACCAAGGATTCCTGCGATGACGTTTTTGTGCGGATACGAATTTCCGATCACGAAGATATACGTACCGTCTTCTGAATTTTGCGTAACCGATTCAATGGGCGCGGTCGCGCATCCGGAAATAACAATCTCCGGTTGGGTGATACCAGTGGCAGTGATTTCTCCTGCGCTGAATTGCGAAAGCGTGAGAATGCGATCGAATTCATTTAAAAGTTCAAGACCAATTTGGTAGTTGAAAAAACCGCGCGCATGAGGCATAAAAAAATAAGGATTCGTCGCCATAATTCCATCGAGCCAAACACCAACTTTTCGGATATTGGGATCGAAAAACAGTGGCAACAGTCGCCGTGAAGGCTCATAAATAAACGGCGCTAGTTGAAAGAACGACTTTACGTTCGTTGTGTCGCCATCCCATTCATCAATGAATCGATTCCTAAATTCCGATTCAAGTTGCGCTATCTGGCCAATTGAATAAAACCGACTATCAGAGGGCACTGACTGAAAGAAAGCACGCATTAAATCGCGGGCATGAGTGCGAGTTCCGCACGGGTTACTCAATATCGCCGCTCGAATATCGATGACAATGCGATCTCTTTCAGCGGCTGAACTTGTATTACGCAAATAATTTCTCGTAGCGCGATACCACCGTAGTTGCTCGATTGACGGATACGAAACTATGGGAAAGTCCTCAATCTGTTTCCATTCCGCTTCGGTTAATAATTGCGATTGCTGCAAGCGCGTCTTCATCAGCGAAACGCGCAGTTCCTCATTTTGATCAAAATCTTTTATAGGTGTGCGCAAAAACCAATCGTCCGGCAACGTCATCGTGGACGCGAAAGGCTGACCAAATGCCGAAATTTCCCGATATTTCTGGTCAACGTTTTGAGCAAACATACGGTCCACTCAATGACTCTAGACCTTTACGATTTGTAACCGTCGATTACTCACCCTGTAAAGGAAGGTACGACTTGTCCACCGGTATACGTGAACCCGCCCGGCACAACCGTTGTCATTCCATCTGGATTTGTTACGACAACATCAGCAGGGCCCGTCGGCGCATCGGGAACGGTGCAGGTGATTGATGTCGGCGAGTTAACCGTAATTCCTTCACATGGCTGATTACCGATATCCACGTTCGTATTGTCGGTAAATCCTCCGCCTTCGATTTCAATTTGTGTTCCACCCGGTCCACTGTTCGGCCCAATTTCGTCAATTGCCGGAGGAATCGAGACGTACAACACTGATAAATCAGAATTGTTTTGTGGAATTGGATCGTCAGTTGCGGACGACACATCAATGGTCGAGGTAAAGAGAGTTCCGGCCGGCGACGAACTCGGTGCTTGCACTCCGAACGCGAGGTTCAATTGATCGCCCGCGTTGAGATCGCCCAACTGGCAGAGATAACTCGCACCGGAAAGTACGCAACCCGCTGGCACTGATGTCACGACTAAATCCGAATCAATGACGATCGTGGCTACTGATGTTGCGGCCGTTGTCGGACCGTTATTCGTCACAGCGAAATTCAATACCGACGTTCCACCAGCTGCAATTGCTGCATTCGATAAAGCGACTGCAGCCAGATCAGCGAAAGGCACAACTTTCACCACGGCTTCGTCGAAATTATTCGACATATTTATGTCGTCGGTCGACGATGTCACTTCAACCGTATTCACCATCAACTTGTCGGTAACGACGGCGAAAGTGGAACGAACAACTGCTGTAATTGAAATTGATATTGAGTTCCCGACAGCCAAACTTGCCGCTGAGCACTCAACTGATGATGCCGTCACCGCGCAAGTTGCGCCCGTCGCAGTTGCACTTGAGAGCGATCCATTAATTCCGTCGGGCAGGACATCAACAACTTGAACATCCTCGGCGACGGTGGGACCGATATTGGTCACCGTTACGGAATAGGTGATGGTGTCCCCGGGCGAAGTTGTCTGCACCGATGCCGTTTTACTTACCGATAGGTCGGTATAGGGCCGGATCTCAACAACAGCCGAATCACTGACGGTCGTCACCGTTGTTGCCGACGCGACACTTGCGGTGTTGGTAACCGTCGAACCTGCAATTGAAGGTTCCGCCACCGTATCGATTGTCACGATCGTTGAGGACCCGTTAGCCAATGTTCCGATCGCACACGAAATAGTGGTTGTTCCACCGCTGCCCGCTGAAGTTGAACATCGATTATCAATCGTGGTGACGCGCAGTCCCGCCGGCACCGTATCGGTAATGACCGTTGCGGTAGAGGCTGATGGACCTTGATTTAGAACTTCTATTTGAAACGCATTCGTTGCACCGACGCTAATTATTTGATTTTCCGAGGTTTTCAAAATGGCTAATTCCGAAAACGGAGCAAGGCCATCTGAAACCGTGGCTTCATTATTTAACGTGGCAGGACCATTCGTTGGTTCACCACCGCCACTTACTAGTGCTGTATTAACGACATTGGCTCCATTGCTATAAGTCGTTGTTGCGGTGATCGGATTTGCCAATCCTTGCGCTGCAAGTGTCGCCGTTGTTGTACAGGTCGTACCCGTGCAATTCCAACCCGTTCCGGACAACACATGTGAAGTTGCACCGGCAGGGATTGGATCAGACACCGTGATTGTCCCCGATGTGGACCGAAGTCCAACATTCGTTACTTGAATAGAAAAGACATACTGCGAACCACTTGACGATGAAATCTGCTTCGCAACCGCCACATCTGGATATTCAAGATCTTGGGCGACATCGGCATATACCGAAATCGGTAAACCCAAATCGGGAGAAACAAATTTAAGGGACGCCAAATTGTCGACGGATTCGCCATTCCGGCCATCATCACCAACCAAAACTTGAAAACTCACCGACGCGCTGGCCAAAGGTGCCAGCGTCCCGCCCAAAGTCGATGTTGCGCCCGTACCCAAATTGGCCACAATACGATCGCTATCGGATTCAAAAGCGACCGCCCCCGCAGTGACAGTTGCCGATCCAGGAACGTATGTCGTACCTGCGGGTATGGCGTCAAGCAAACTCACATTGGTGGCACTCGCTGATGCACTGTTATTCGTAGCAGTCACGGTATAGGTCAATGTGTCGCCAGGCTGCACTGCACCAGTCGGCGAAACAGTCTTCGTTAATTGCACATCGGGCGAATACAACTCCGTTGCAAAAGTGACCGCTTGCGGTGCGTAAACATCGTTGGTTGTTTTTGCGGCAAAAGTCGCGCTCGTTGATCCGTTTCCTAAGAATCCATCAGCCGTGAACAAACTCGAGTCATACCCAAGTTGATTGGGATAATTCGGAGTCTTCGTTGTCACTAACGCGCCGCGATTGGCAATTGTTGAATTTTCGGTGTTGTTCGACGGATGAACCGCATCAGTAAGAAGATTTTCATTAATGGTTAAGTAGTCGCCCGTTGTTCCCGCATCGCCTTCAGCAGCAACTAATCCGACAGTTGTACGAACGGCGCCCGAACTTGGAGTCTTAAAACCAGATAGCGGAATGCTCATTGGTTTCGAACTCGATACCACTTGTAATCCGTCAAAGACCGAAAGATTACGCAACGGCTCCGCGGGATCGGCATAGGCGACAACCAATGACCATCCCGCACCAACATTTCCACCGGTACTCGTTTGCACGTCCGCAACGGTGTATGTGCCTCGTCCTGCTCTCGCCACTAATGACGTCACATCGGCATACGCGGTATAGCCGCTGCTATTAGCAATCGGTCCGGTATCAATTTGTGCTGCCGTGACATTGACATACGAAGTCGTTGCGGGAGTGCGGAACTTAACGGTGCCAATTGCCGACACATTTGGCGGGGATTGCGGAACTCCCACAAAGCCAGACGCTCCCTGAATTACCTCGCCCTTCGCTTGAACACCAGTCCAATACAACCCGGCGAAGAGCACACGGCCTTCGCTAGGAAGAAGTAACTGAGCGTTTGACGAATTAAATGTCGAGGAATCCGAATCGACATCAAGCCAACGCATATCAAATTGATTGTTATTACCCGCATAAGTTCCGGCCTGGGTGCGGGCGCAATTGTTATCGAGTTTTGAATCGCCCGTCGTCGTAGGACAGGTCATCAGCGTGTTCGCGGCAATGATGATTTGCCCATTGGCATTATCACTAAAGCGCAATGAAAAAGGACGTAAACCACCAGTCGCCTGCGCCGAGGCCGATGGCGAAGTGGGAACGACAGCAAGAAAAGTGAACAGCAAAACAAACACCGGCCATAACTTGGCCAGTGTTTTTGCCCGAACGGCGCCGCCGATCACTTCGTGCGAACCGCCCCGCGCAGGTCGTCTTCGCTAAATGGACCGAGTGCCCCTGATCCAGTAGCCCATCGATACAACGCAACGCCGAATACGTTTCGACACGTCGCTGATTTCACTGCGCCCAACAGCACCAACGCCATGCCAATCAAAATCAAGATCACTCCACCGGCAATAGCAACAGTGCCGATTGCAATTGCCACCACTGCGCCCAAAACAATCAACAGAATGCCGGGGAGGATGTAGAGGAAACCGAAGCGTGCGCCAATTCGCACGCTACCGAGAAGCGCTTCGCCCCACGTTGAGCGAATCAAATTCGCCGAACGCTTAATTGCAGCGACTGCACCAAGTTGTTCAAGAACAATGACCGGCAAAACCAGCGTTGTAACCACGGCCCAAACTGCTGCAACCAAACCAGCCAAAAGTGCGCGAGCGATATTTCCGACAAGTCCACCAGAACCGTCACCGCGAATTGCACTCACCACAATGCTCATACCGACAGAAATCGCGGACCAAGCCAACAAAATGCCTGTCTTGCCACGCGCTGCTTGACGGCAAGCGTCTTCATCGATGGCACGACCATTTAAAACATCATCGGCAGCCTTCACCATGGCGGCCATTTGCAGATTGGCGGCGGTCGTTCCCACAATCAATCCAATTAACGCCACGACGGTACCGATGATGAACATGGCAATGGCACCACCCGAGGCCGAGCCATCATTATTTTCGGTAAGCGCGCCACCAATGCCGAGCAACACGATGCCGGGCAGTACGCCAATAAGTCCAAAGAGAATGCCGTACACCGCAGCACGTACGGTCCACTTATATAAACCGGGATTTTGTTTGACCATTCCATAGCTGGCCTTTGTTAACTGACCGCTATTTCCCCATCGGCTCATTACTGCCCCTTTGCCTTGTTGGATTTCACGACGAAATCACAACCTGTCCTCAAAGAACGAATGGGCAAAAACTAGCCGACTGCATAGAGAAGGTTGCTTAATTCCCTTAAGGGAAGGAAAGAAAGTTGCCTTAGGTCAGTTTTTCTACGCGACAAACCGGCTGGACCTGCGGATCGGCATGTAACCAGCGGAAGAACATGACTCCCAAGTTGTGTCCACTGGTGGAGAGCCAATTGGGATCACCCGGATTGGCATGAGCCACTACCAAGCGAATTGAACCGTCGCTTTGCGGGACCACTTCGCCGTCATTGAGATTCGAGCGCCGATCAGGAAAACATTGAAACCAGCGATCGCATAGTTGCAAAGCCCAATATTTCGTTTCCGGTGGAGTGAATTCGATGATCAATTTCTCATCGTCAGCCAGACGCCACCAAGAAAATGAATACATCACATCCGGATTTGGAATAGCAGCCACAATGTCATCGGCGGTTTGGCGAATGAATTCATTCGCCATGTTCCGACGTTCCGGTGACCACAATTGATTAAGTTGCGCATTCCAACGAATTGATTGGGCCGCATTTTGTATACGGGCCGAAACTCCATCAACGGTCGGCAGCGAATCCGCCGCAATATTGTTGGTTTTTGCGCCCGCACCATTCGTTATGTCTTCGATGATCCAGTGGCCATTTTTCTGCTTTTTTCGATCGTGGAAATACTGACGAACGATTACGCGCGCTGCTTCCGGATGAGCAAAGTCATAAATAAATGAACCGTCGCTTTGCACTAATTCGTCAACATCTGCTGCAGCCACAATGCCGGACGCGCCTTTTTCTCCTGCATGTCCGTACACCGCGATACCAACATAAGTAGCGTCACCACGTTGACCAGAAATTCGATAACGACGACCCGGCAACAAAATTGCAACGTCATAATCAATATCCGGACCGGCCGCACCTAAATAGCGAACAGTGTCCAGCATCGACATGAAAGCCGGCTCACTCGGATCGAAAGTCAGAAACGAACTCTGGGCAACGCCTTGCAACATGCGCATGATGTAACGCTCGCCATCGGCGGTCTCACGCGCGTTACGAGGATCGGGATCATTGAGAATGCAGTCGGTGGCAAACGAAATGGCCTCGGCCACACCAGCCCATGCATCACGAACCTTTTGATCCTCGGCCAGCCCGCCGTTATTCACTGTCTCAGCCACGTCGTCATCTCTTCTTTCTGGCTCTTCTTTTTGGCTCTTCTTTTTGGAATTCACTGGTGCCCAAGGCCTAATTAGCAAGGGTTTTAGCCCAATTCTTGGAATTCCGCTTCTGGTATACACCATATACCGCGAGGTGTTATCTTGTGACCATGACCACAACACCAGTCAATAATCCCGACATCATCCCTGCTGGCCAAGACCCGGTCGCACGTTTAGCGGCCAAGCGTTACAAGGACGATTTATTTCGCGAATGGTCAGGACCGGCCACTCATTTAGCCGCAGAAACACAGCGACTCGCTCAGTTGTCTTGGAACAACTTCACCGTTTACCAAATTGGTTCAACGTTAGGCGCCGAGATCAACGGACTTGATTTGCGCGAAGAACTTTCTGATGAAGTTATTGCCGAACTTGCACAAGCATTAGCGGAATACAAAGTCATCTTCTTCCGCAATCAACCAATTACATCCGAGCAACATGTTGCGTTCGCTCGTCGATTTGGTGAACTCGAATTTCATCCGTTCATTCCATCAAATACGTCGAGTCCCGAACTTGTTCGTTTTGAAAAGAGCGCCGAGGTGGCCGGTTACGAAAACAGTTGGCATCATGACGTGACCTGGCGCGAAATTCCATCAAAAGCAGCGGTGTTGCATGCCATTCAAATTCCGCCCGTCGGTGGCGACACATTATTCAGTGACATGTCCGCCGCTTACGACGCGCTTGAACCAGAAATTCAAGAACAAATCGAAAACCTTGACGCCATTCATGACTTCATGCGTTCCTTCGGTGGCCAAATTCCTCCCGGCCAAGAAGATGAGATTCGCAAGAAGTATCCGATTGTGCATCATCCCGTTGTCGTGCGTCATCCGGTGACTGGCCGTAAGTGCTTGTACGTCAATCGAAATTTCACCACTGGCTTCGTCGGCATGCCCGAAGAAGAAGGTCGCGAATTGCTTCGTCGTCTTTGCGCCCAAGCGGCCGTTGTTGAACACCAGATTCGTTTCCGTTGGCAAAAAGATTCAATTGCTATGTGGGACAACATGGCGGTTCAGCATTACGCCTCCAGTGATTACTGGCCCCAAATCCGTGTGATGGAACGAGCCAGCATCATCGGAACGCGTCCAACCCGCTAAACGTTCACATATATATGACAACCACCAATGACGCGCCTGCGCCGCTCAGTCGCGAACGCATTTTGGATTGCGCTGAACAACTTATTGAGGTCGATGGGGCGGACGCCTTCAGTATGCGCAGAGTCGCTTCTGAATTAGGCGTTACCCCCATGGCCCTCTACAAATGGTTTCGTAACCGCGATGACCTTGTCTCGGCCCTTGCGACCCGCGCCGAAATATCTATTTCGCCCGCTCGCTCTACGGGAACTTGGTCTGAACGCGTTATCGATTTGGCGTTACGAACTCGGGCCGCATTGCGCACGTCGGCCGGCGTATTGGCCGTCGAAGGAGCGAAACCGCAGATCGAAAGTGTCGTTACGCAAACCGCCGATGAAGCATTGCTGTTAATGATGGAGCGAGGTTACGAAGGCGATGAAGCCGTGCGTGCCTATCGCGTGTTGTTTTGGTCGATCGTGAACTTCTTTATTGCAATCGACATTCAAAACTCGATGCCGGCAGCCGGCGGTTCAACAAAACCATCGGCAGAACAACTTTTTACCAATGCCGATTTCGAAGCACCAATCGCAAGAAGTTTGCTGCAGCATTTTCACCGCGTCGATAAAGATGAGTTCTTCGTCGAACTCATCTCTACCGTCGTGGCTGGATTAGAAAACGACGCGCCGCGTTAAATCAAGTACCGGTGAAGTTCGGTTCGCGCTTTTCCAAAAAGGCGCGTGGACCTTCGGCCGCATCATTAGAAGCCATGACCTTCTGGCCATGCTTCATTTCGATTTCAAATGCCTTGTCTTCAGGCAGAGCGTCGGTTTCACGCAGTGTGGCCAAAATTCCCTGCACCGCTAACGGGCCGTTCTTGGCAATTCGAGTCGCGATTTCTTTCGCTTTCGTTAATGCCTGACCATCAGGTACGACGTAATTAATAAGGCCAAGTTCACACGCACGTTTCGCTGGCAGATCATCGCCGGCTAACAACATTTCTGCTGCTACGGCGTATCCGACCTGGCGACGGAGACGAACCGCCGAACCTGCCATCGGGAACAAACCGCGTTGTACTTCGGTGACACCGAAAACGGCGCTTTCACCCGCAACGCGAATATCAGTTCCTTGCAAAATTTCTGTTCCGCCAGCACGAGCGAAACCTTCCGCCGCCAAAATCACCGGCTTTGTCGGACGATACGTCTTTAACCAACCACCCAAAATGACTTCGGGTTGATCCTTAAAGCGCTGCAACCACTCGTTATCGACAACGCCTTGGCGCAAACGTCCAATCTCGGCCAGATCCATACCGGCGCAGAACGTGTCTCCCTTGCCAGTGAGAATTGCCACGCGTAACGAATCATCGGTATCTAAACGAACCCATGCATCATAAAGACGACAAAGCACTTCGGCATTCGCTGCGTTTTTCTTTTCTGGTCGATTAATAGTCACGATAAGAATCGGACCCTCAGCTTCGACCAGCACTAATGGTTCTGACATTGCTCCCCCAGACAAAATTCCTCTGGGATTATTTACTCGCCTGCCCGCTGAAGAGCAAAATTTTGCCGCCTCAATCCAAAAGTTGTTCGTTTACCCAATCGGCACGCTTAAAGGAACGGCGCACCAAAATTGCGTTTCCGGCAACGCCGGCAATCATGCCCAAAATGATGGGATGCAAGGCTAATCCGGCAACAAATCCAGCAATCACCAGCGGTACAAACCAGAGCCAAAACTTGGAGTACCAGGTTCGGGACCGTTGATACGCCGCGAATTGCACAGCCAGTTTGGCATCAGCAACGTTTTCTTGTTCTTTACCAATGCGCACCAATCGTCGAATTTGGCGTCGACGCATTTTGTCGAGACTGTTCCACTCATCAATGAAGGCCAGTTGTTCGGCCGATCGCGCTTTTGCATTTTTCTTGGCCATTACAACTTCCGACTCTGCCCGTTGGAATTTCTTCTTGGTCGAAACATTTAGTGCTGTATTCGTCGTCATTGTTCTATCGCTTTTCCATTGTCGAGTGTTTGATCGTTTCCATTCGGATTATGGGGTCGGCCAACCAGGCTCGGCCGACCCCATAAATCTCGTTGCCCGCTGCTACCTATCAGCAGTGACAAGACCTTCTTGTGTTCCAGCGAAATCGGGATACGCCAAGACACCCATTTCAGGGATATCGAGGCCTGCGATTTCTTCTTCTTGGCTGGGACGAATGCCGCCCTTGGTCAGTGCGTTTTGAATCTTGAAGAAGGCGAATGCAACTCCGAAGATCACTGTCCAAAGAACAACGATGCCCGCTAACTGTGCCAAGAACTGACCGGCACCGTTACCGCCATAGAACAAACCAGTCACACCTTCGGCAACACCGTCAGTGACATGTTTGGTGGTTCCGTTCCAACCAATGCCGGCACCGCCCGCATCGATTCCGTATTTACCGTTCGCCACAAGACCGACGGCAAGTACACCGAGCGTTCCACAAACACCGTGCACCGCAACAGCACCAACCGGATCGTCAATCTTCATCTTGCGTTCAATGAAGAACACCGCTTCGATGACAATGACACCAGCGACAACGCCGAGGATGGCGGCAACCCAAGGATCAATAAACGCACATGGTGCGGTAACGATTACTAAGCCACCCAACATGCCGTTGGCCATCATGGCCGGATCCGGCTTGCCAGTGCGACGCCAGATCCAAAGCATCGATGCGAAACCACCGAAGGCACCGGCCAACGCAGTGTTCACGGCAACGACACCAATCTGCGGATCACTCGATGCAAAGGTTGATGCGGCATTAAAGCCGAACCATCCGAACAACAGGATGAAAGTTCCCAACAACGCCATTGGAATGTGATGACCAGGTAACGCACGTGGCTTTCCGTCTTTACCGAACTTGCCAATACGAGGACCGATCACAATGGCACCGGCTAAAGCGGCAACACCGCCGGCCGCGTGCACAACACCCGAACCAGCAAAGTCGACATAGCCATTGCCCCAACCAAGTGAGTTACCTAACTTGGCGAGCCAACCGCCGCCCCATGTCCACGCTCCAAAGAGCGGGTAGTAAATGGCGCCGCAGAAAAGTCCCCAAACGACGAACGACTTGAACTTCCAACGTTCGGCCATTGAACCAGTGGGAATAGTGGCGGTCGTGTCCATGAACGCAACCATGTACAAAAAGAATGCGCCCGCAGCACCGGAGTACGCCAAGTTGGCACCATCAAACCAAGTGCCGGCCCATCCGCCTTGCCAGAGAAACACCCAGTCGCCTGATCCGATCAACGCGCCACCCGCTGCTTGGTTGAGACCGTAATCAAAACCCGGCAACAAGTAGCTGTAACCGCCGAACATGAACGACCAGCCAACAAGGAAGAAACCAACGAAGCCCAAAAAGAAAATGGCCAAGTTGGTGCTCACCACGTGGGCGGCGTGTTTGGCACGACAAAAACCGGTTTCAACTAAGGCAAAACCAGCCTGCATGAAAATAACCATGGCGGCACCGATGACGATCCACAAAAGGTTGCCCGATTGGATCGCTTTATCGGCAGTAGCCGCCACGGTTTCAAGATCGGTTTCGACAGCATCAACAGTTTGTGCTGAAGCCGTTCCCATCATTGCGATAAATGCAACGATGGCCGAAAACAAACCAACGAGAGAAAGTGTTGCTTTACGTTTCATAATGCGTCTCCATCGCGTTCACCGGTACGAATTCGGACGACTTTGCTGGCTGGGATTACCCAAACCTTTCCGTCGCCAATTTTTGCAGTCCGCGCTGCTTCAACGATGGTGTCAACAACGAGGTCTGTTTGACCGGCGTCGCAGAGCACTTCGATTTTTACTTTCGGCAGCAAGTCAACGGTGTATTCCGCGCCGCGATACGTCTCGGTATGTCCTCCTTGACGTCCGAAACCTTTCACCTCATCAACAGTCATGCCGTTAATGCCGATTGCCTTGAGCGCGTCTTTCACCTCCTCGACTTTGTGCGGCTTAATAACCGCGGTCACAAGGTTGACCATCTGGATTCCTCACGTGTCGCGTCGATGCTTTTTGCAATGTCAAACGACCGCGCTGTCGTTCGTTATGGCGACGGTCGCCATTCGACGTGATCAACATAAGGAACGTTGATTTCCCAAACGTCTCCTCTGCGTTACACGATTCAACCGGTTTGCTGACGTGAATCTGAACAATCGATGTAAAAAATTTCGGGTTGAGGAAAGAAGTGCAGCGAATATCCCGTTACTAAGGCAGGAATTCCGAATTCCAGCCGAGCCAAGAGTGGGGTGAATAAGGTGGAACCAACGCTCCTTTCGGGCAGGGGGAAATATGAAATCGGGTCGCCTTACGTTGGTTGCCATGATCTTCATCGTCGCCATGACGATGATCGACATGACAATCGTTTCGATCGCTGCACCAGATATCCAAAGTGAACTGGGACTTACCGGGACTGGCGTGCAGTGGATTGTCACTGGTTACCTCGTCGCCTTAGCAGCGACATTTGCGCTCGGCGGTCGGCTCGCCGATGTCATAGGCCATCGCACTATGCTCATTAGCGGCACATTGCTTTTCATTATTTCTTCCGCCATGTGCGGCTTAACACCAAAAGGATCTATCGCAGAAGAATGGATCGTTGGTTTCCGCATTGCGCAAGGTATCGGCGCGGCATTCCTATTTCCCGCGGCATTGGCGGTCATCGTTTCGGCTTTTCCAATGCAACAACGAGGTCGTGCAGTTGCAATTTTCTTCGGCATTGCTGGTGGACTCACGGCCGTCGGACCGTTTGCTGGCGGATATATCGTCGAATGGTCATGGCGCGGAATTTTCTGGATCAATGTTCCGATCGCCATCATTGGTTTAATCCTCACCGGTTTTGCCAAAGTTGAAAACAAACGTACGCCGGCACCAATTGATTGGATCGGCGCGATTCTCATCGCCGGGGGCATGGGTCTTACCGTCCTCGGTTTGCAACAAGCACAAACATGGGGCTGGCATTCCACTCCTACATTGGCATGCATCATTGCTGGCGTTATTTTGATTGGCTTATTCGTCGAATTCGAACGCAAACACAAAGATCCGCTTATCCGAATCGAATTTTTCTCTAATCGAGTTTTTGCCGCACAAAACGTTGTTTTGCTTTTTGCTTCGGCCGCTTTTGTTCCTGTCTTTTTCTTTGCATCCATGTACGCGCAAATTGGTTTGGGCTGGTCAACATCAAACTCCGGTCTTTACCTGTTGACGTTTTTCTGTGGCTTTGCCCCAGGCGCACAGGTGGGCGGAAGAATTTTGGATAAAGGTTCACCGCGGCGCGCTGCGATTTGGGGGGCCGCGATTTCCGCCGGCGGATTTTGGGCGTGGTCAGCACGACTTGAATCGTTTAACGAAAATATTCAATGGCCTTGGATAATCATGGCTGGATTCGGTCTCGGCATGTTGATTAGTTCCTGCAATACCGATGCAATCAACCAAGTACCAGAAGAAAATTATGGTGAAGCCACCGGTGTTACCCAAACTTCCAGAAACTTTGGTGCCAGTTTGGGAATCGCGATCTTAGGAACGGTGATGTTCACATCACTTACTGACCGCATCGTGACATCACTGACTGGATTGGGTATCCCTGCCGATCAAGCGAAATCGATTGCCGATTCAATGCACGGTTCATCCGGCGGCCAACCTGGTGCTGCGTTTTCGCAACTTGGATCTCAAGCCGATCAAGCGTTCCAATTAATTCGTGCCGACTTCGGTGCCGCTTGCCAATTGGCTTTCCGAGGTCTGGCGATCTTTATGGTGATTTCTACCGTGGTTGCCATTGTTGGGTTGCCGCGCAAACGTGCTCAACAAGACGAACTCGTTAACCGCTAGAACGTCATTCGTCGTCTTTTATGCGATCTTGAATTCGTCGCAT
>JBEGMF010000040.1:0-7405 GCA_041183205.1 Actinomycetota bacterium
GTCCTATTGCCATTGTCGAAATCGGTACGAGCGCGGGATTAAACCAAGCACTCGATCAATTCTGCGTCCACTATGACTTTGGCGATAACGAATCGTTTGTTGTCGGCCCCGCACAATCTCCCGTGCAAATTCATAGCGAGATCCGTAGCGAACATTTTCCCTTACCGTCACCATTCTCCATCGCTTCGAAAATTGGAATCGACGTCAATCCGATTGATATTCGTTCCGAAGAAGAACGACGATGGTTGCGCGCCTGCATTTGGCCCGGCCAAGCACAACGATTGCAACTACTGAATGCGGCAATTGAAATTGCGCAGCACACTCCGCCCCAATTTGTTGTCGGCGATGCCAGCGAACAAACGCGCGCGGTCATCGACTCTCTACCAAACGATGTTCTTCCCGTCGTGTTGTCCTCGTGGGTCTTGGCCTACTTTTCTGCCGAACAACGGCAACGATTCATTTCGTCGCTTGATGGCATTGACGTTCTCACGTTTGAAGAAATTTCCTATACGCCTTGGATAGACGGACCGGAGGAATCCTTCACGCACGTTGAACAAGGTGGGACAGTAACCACTTTGGGCCTACGATCAAGAGATGGAAGTAACCATGCATTGGCCGTCGGCCATCCGCATGGCCGTTGGTTGAACTGGCTCTAGGAGCATTTGTGGCTGATTGGGTTTTGAAGCGCACGGCAGCAAGAGTTGTTGTGCTTGACCGTAACGGCCATGTGCTTTTGCTCGAAGCACGTGACCCCGCCGATGCCAGCAAAGGTCAATGGTGGGAAATTCCCGGTGGCGGAATGGAACATGGAGAGTCAAGCGCGGATGCTGCTCGCCGCGAACTTTTTGAAGAAACCGGAATCGTCGATGCAGAAATTGGTCCCTGCGTCTGGACGCAACACGCGAAATTCACATTTGCCGGTTGGAAATTCGATCAGTTTGAACATGTTCACGTTGCGTGGTGCGATCAAATTGATCTCTCCACTATCCGACCCGGCGGTTTAGAAATGTTTGAAGCGATGGCGTTCGGCGGCCACAAGTGGTGGGAATTGGAAGAACTGCTCCTTTCCGATGTCCAAGTGTTGCCACGACGATTGCGCGAGTTTCTTCCAGATCTCGTTGACGGGAAAATTCCTTCCAGTCCGCTCGATATCACTCACCTCGATCCGGGCAGTTGGATGTAATGCCGTCAAAGTCAAAAATGCTGTGGCGGGCATTACGAAAACATTGTCCAATATGTGGCCAAGGAAAACTCTTTCGTCGTTGGTTTTCGATGAAAACTCATTGCCCGCGCTGCAACTTGCGCTTTGAACGCATTGAAGGTCATTGGACCGGCGACCTCGGCATCAACACCATCGTCAGCTTTGGTTTGCTGCTTGTAGTTCTGTTTGTTGGCACATTTGCGTTCTGGCCCTCCCCTCCCATTATCGGCATGATCATCGCCGCGGTGGCCGTGGCCGCCTTGGTACCGCTCTTGTTCTATCCATTCTCGAAAACAATTTGGTTAGCCCTTGATTTGATGATGCGCCCCCTTGAACCAAACGAGGTTGCGCCCGGCTTCGGCCCCGACGAGCCAACGGCCTAGCGTTACCTCCGTGGAACACGCCGATGTTGTGATCGTGGGCGCCGGACCGGCCGGCTGCGCAGCAGCTATTACTTTGTCGCGTCACGGAATTTCTTCGCTCGTTATCGATAAAGCGATTTTTCCACGCGACAAAATCTGCGGCGATGGATTAACCACCTCTGCTTTACGCGAACTCGAGTATTTAGGTTTACAACCACGACATGTTCAATCGTGGATCAACGTTGACAATGTTTTTGTACGCTCACCAAGCGGACGCGAAGTTGAATTTCCGCTGCCTCAAAATCAAGGAACATTTGCCGCAGTGGCAAAACGATCCGACCTTGATAATGAACTGGTGACTCTTGTACAACAACAACCACTGGTAACGCTGCGACAAAATTTGGCTCTGACCGAAATAGTTTCGACATCAAACGGTGCAACGATTTCTACGAGTGACGGCAATCAGATTTTTGCCAAACACGTGATTGCCGCCGATGGCATGTGGTCGCCGACGCGAAAACTTTTGCAGTTACCACCCGAGGACTATCGCGGTGAATGGCATGCATTTCGTCAGTACTTCGATGATGTTTCACCTCGAGCAGCGCGCGAATTGATGGTGTGGTTTGAGCCCGATTTATTGCCCGGGTATGCCTGGTCATTTCCACTCGCCCACGGCGGCGCCAATGTTGGTTTCGGAATTCTGCGTGATTCGTCGACCTATCGCGTCGGCGATATGAGTGAAGTTTGGAAAGACTTATTGCGTCGACCCCATATCGCTAATTTTCTCGGACCAATGGCGCATGCCACCGAACAACGAAAAGCGTGGCCCATTCCTGCTCGCGTAAGCGAAATGCCATTGCACTTTCAATCAGTTCTTTTTGTCGGCGATGCGGCCGCCGCCACTGACCCCATGACAGGTGAAGGCATTGGACAAGCACTACTCACGGGACGATGGGCGGCCGAAGCCATCGTGGCCGGTGGCGATATCGGCATGCGCTACAGCCGCCAAGTCAAAAATCACTTGGGTCGTGACCATGCTTTTGCCGAACAATTAGCGAAGTTGCTTTCCCGCCCACGAACAACACGCGCCGCACTGCGCGTGGCCGGACTATCAACGTGGACTCGCAAAAATTTCGCTCGTTGGCTCTTTGAGGATTACCCGCGCGCCCTCCTACTGACTCCACGGCGCTGGCATCGCAAGATGTTGAGTGGCGCTGGGGCCTACGGTAGTGAGCATGCGCACACCTCTAACTGAACTTTTGGAAATCGAACATCCCGTGATGTTGGCGGGAATGGGTGGTGTCAGTTACCACGAATTAGTTATCGCCGTGTCCGAAGCGGGTGGCTTTGGCTGCATGGGCGCATCCACGATGTCGCCTGAACGAATGGATTCGGAAATGGATCTCGTTCGTAACGCCACTCAAAAACCATGGGGCGTTGATCTTCTCACCGCGCTTCCGGAACATATTGAAAAACAAGTTGAATCGCTTATTCGTCACGGTGCGCGTATGTACGTTGCCGGTTTAGGCGTGCCGCGCGAAGTTGTTGATCTCTGTCACGAAAACAATGTGTTAGTTGGATCCCTTTGCGGAAAAGTTCGACATGCCGTTGCCGCAGTGGCCGCGGGTTGTGATCTAGTTATTGCTCAAGGAACCGAAGCCGGTGGACATACCGGAACCGTTGCGACATTGGCGTTAGTTCCGCAAGTAGTCGATGCCGTCGACGGAAAAGTTCCCGTAGTAGCGGCCGGCGGAATTTTCGATGGCCGCGGCTTGGCATCAGCACTTTGTCTTGGTGCCGATGGAATTTGGGTTGGCACGCGCTTTATTGCCACACCCGAAGCATGGGGTACGCCCGGTTATAAAGAACGACTTTTACAACTCAACGAAGACGACACCGTTGTAAGCCGCGCCTATTCCGGTAAAACCTGTCGCGTCGTGCGCAATTCCTACACGCAATATTTCGATGAACATCCAGATGAACTGCAACCGTTCCCGCAACAGTTGCTGGTTTCGATGGAACAAGGCGCCAATCATTTAGGTGCCGGTCCGGATACTGAAGTTGATCCCCAACGCGAATTTTGGCCCGCCGGTCAAGGCGTGGGGGCGATTTCCTCTTTGGAACCAGCGGGCGACATTGTGCGCGCCATGGTGCATGAAGCCGAAGAAGCGCTGGCGCGCATCGATGACTTTAGAAAGTCGAATCGATGACTTAGGAGGTCCAGGCCTTCAGCTTCTCGATGATGGCCGTTGGATCATCGCCTATTGGAATGATGTTCAAAACGGAAACTCCGGAATCGGCAAATGCTTGTACGCGTTCGCGCACCCATGACTCCGGTCCACATAAGTTGGTGAGTTGCAAAAATTCATCGGGAATTTTGGCGGCCGCTTCATCTTTTTTGCCGTCCAAATACAGATCTTGGATTTCTTTGGCTTCTTTTTCCCAGCCGTAGCGCACCATGAGATCGTTGTAAAAGTTGCGCCCGCGCGCACCCATACCGCCGATATAAAGCGCGGCCATTGGGCGAGCCAAGTTGGCATAATCGCTTGCATCTTCCCCAATTGCGACAAGTCCACCAGCGGCAATTTCCAACGGACCTAATTGCGAAGAACGTTTCGCAGCACCGGCCGCTAAATCAGATCCCCAAACTTGGTCAACGCGTTCGGGCAGATAAAAAATCGGCAACCAACCGTCAGCGACTTCGGCGGTCATCTCCACATTCTTAGGACCAAGCGAAGCAACCCAAATCGGAATCGTGTCGCGCACTGGTTTGGCAATGATCTTAAGAGGTTTGCCCAGACCCGTTCCTTGATCGGCCGGTAAAGGCAATGTGTAGTACTTGCCGTCATACGTAACGCGTTCGCGCTTCCAAACTTGACGACAAATATCAATGATCTCGCGCGTGCGACCAAGCGGTGCGTCGTAGCGCACACCATGGAACCCTTCAATGACCTGTGGTCCCGATGCACCGAGGCCAAGAATGAATCGACCATCGCTTAACGCGTCGATACCGGCGGCCGTCATCGCCAACAACGTGGGAGTGCGCGTGTAAATCGGAAGGATGCCCGCGGCCAACGTCACCGTTTGCGTTTTGGCGGCTAAGTACCCCATGAAACTCGGACCATCAAAGCCATAGGCCTCGGCAATCCAGGCGATATCCAATCCCGCTTTTTCATAGGTCGACAGTTTTTTGGCCGACTCAACAAAACCGCCGGAGTAATCAATCTGCATTCCGAGTTTCATAACGCTCCTCAATGGTGAGGCTCGGCCAAGTTGGCTAAGGCTTCTTTTCGTGCCCGTTCACGTTCCGCCTGACGTTCTTTCTCGAGTTGTTGTTGATTTTCGATTTCTTGACGACGCTCTGCTTCGCGGCGCTCGATCAATTCACTGGCATCAACGTTGGCGAGTTCGACGCCATTTTCAAAAGCAACGTGGTAACGAATCCACGTCACGCCGGAAACAAACCACACCTTGCCGAAAGTTCCCGCGGGAACGCCCGGTAAATCAACGGCGGCAGCCACCTTCTGACGGCGGCGAAATTTCTTTTCGGTCGTGATTTTTGCCATGTCCTCACGCTAGTGGTTTTTCGCCCTGCAGCAATCGGGTGGATTGAGATTGCCTATTTACGACTTCTACTGGCTACGATCAGCCGGTTCATTCTCCGCCGGTTCATTTAGGGAGGACCAGATGACTGACATCGGATTCGACGGCAAGGTAGCAATCATTACCGGAGCCGGCGGCGGCCTCGGCCGTCAACACGCACTAGAACTCGCCCGCCGTGGCGCTCGCATTGTGGTCAACGACCTCGGCGGCTCGGTACACGGCGAAGGTGGCGATGTTGGCCCGGCGCAAAAAGTTGTTGAAGAAATCACCGCACTCGGTGGCGAAGCGGTTGCCGATACCAATTCCGTGGCAACCCCTGAAGGTGGCGAGGCGATCGTCAATACCGCCGTCGAAGCTTTCGGCACCGTTGACATTGTGGTGAACAACGCCGGCATTTTGCGCGACAAGTCATTCCACAATCTCGATCAATCGATGATCGAATCAGTTATCTCGGTGCATTTGCTCGGCGCGTTCTATGTAACGCTTCCTGCGTTTCGCATCATGCGCGAAAAGAACTATGGCCGCGTGATTTCGACGTCATCTAACTCCGGAATTCTTGGCAACTTTGGCCAGGCAAATTACGGCGCCGCCAAAATGGGACTCGTTGGTTTAACGCGTGTTCTCGCTATTGAAGGTCGCAAGTACAACATCAAAGCCAACGCCATCGCACCGGTTGCGTTAACTCGTATGACCGAAGAAATGTTTGGCGCCGCCGGCGACGCGTTAGATCCGGCGTTAGTCAGCCCCTTGGTTGCGTATTTGGCGTCAGAAGCATGCGATGTCACGGGCGAGATTTATTCCGCCGCCGGCGGAATCATTTCCCGTTTCTTCATCGGGCTCACACCTGGTTATTACAACCCCAATCTCACTGCCGAAGACATCGCCGCTCATTGGGACGAGATTCGTTCGGAAAGCGGTTACATCGTTCCCGACGATTCCAGCGGTGAAATTTCCAAGATCGTTTCAACGGTTTTAGGCAAGCAATAAAGAAGCCGACAACATGGAACAACGAACCGTTCACTCAACGAATGACGTGACGCTTACCGTTCACGATTTTGGTGGAGACGGACCGGATGTGTTGTTCGCGCATGCCACTGGTTTCCATGGTTTGGTGTGGGAACCAGTTATTCGACGACTTCCGCAATTTCGTTGTCTTTCCATTGATTTCCGCGCTCACGGAGATTCAAGTGCGCCGCGCAACCGCCCATTGGAATGGGAAGGTTTCGCCGACGATGTTTTGGCAGTTTGTGATGACTTCAATCTCACTTCGCCAATGGCAGTGGGACATTCCAAAGGTGGTGCCTCGGTTTTGTTGGCCGAGATTGCCCGTCCTGGCACGTTCAAGATGATGTACCTCTACGAACCAGTAGTGATGCCGCCACAAATGGCGATCGGTTATCAAAGCGACAATCCACTTTCGAACGGCGCCAGAAAACGACGCAGCAGTTTTCCTTCAAAACAAGATGCAATGGAAAACTACGCGGCCAAGCCACCCTTTTCGGTTTTAGATCCCGATGCCTTAGCCGCCTATGTCGATCACGGTTTTGTTGAACTAGACGCTCCCGATGAGAACGGCAATGCCGTGACATTGAAGTGCCGACCGGAAAACGAAGCTGAGGTGTACGCCCACGGTTCAGCTCATCAGGCCTTTCTTGCCCTCGGCAATGTGCAATGCCCGGTCACGATTGCAATCGGCAACGAAACTTATGGACCGGCCGCTTTCGGGCCCGGGTTAGTGGAAGCACTTCCCCATGGTTTTTTGCGTACCTATCCTGATCTTGCGCATTTCGGACCGCTCGAGAATCCAGAAAAGATTGCCGCTGAGATTTCCGACGCCTTTGTCGTAATGAGTGCGTAGCGTAGAGGCGTGGCCCTCGATATTCCCGAAACGCTTTCGCCTTCCAAAGTTTCAACGTTCACCGATTGTGCTTTGGCGTTCCGTTTCGTGGCTATCGACAAAATTCCCAAGCCGCCTTCAGAAGCAACCGTAAAGGGCACGTTGGTTCACCGCGCGCTCGAACTTCTTTTTGCTTTCGAGCCTTCGCAACGAACATTCGAAAACGCTCTCGATTGTTTGGTCACCGCTACGGCCGACTTAGAACCCACGGTCGAGTGGCAAGCGCTCGAATTAACCGACGACCAGCAACAAAAAATGTGCAACGATGCCAAAGTTTTGGTCGAGAAATATTTCCAACTCGAAAATCCAGCCGATATTCAACCGGTAGGGCTGGAACTATTC
>JBEGMF010000041.1:0-7649 GCA_041183205.1 Actinomycetota bacterium
CCGCTGACTGATGCAGGTGCGACGTCGTACCACGCCGTAAAACGATGCGCCGAACGCATTCCTGAGAATGGTCATGCCGTCGTAATCGGAGCGGGCGGACTCGGATCATTTGCCGTGCAACATTTACGTGCTCTCACCAATGCCGAAGTAATTGCGGTAGATATCTCTCCGGAACGGCTTGCATACGCCACCGAATTAGGAGCACACCAAACTTTTTCGGGTGTTCATGAAGGTACGGCCGCCGAAATTCGCAAACACATTGGCGGCGGTGCCAATGCTGTTTTGGATTTTGTTGGTATTGACGAATCCATTAGTCAAGGTTTGGCCCTTACGGAACGGCGCGGATCATTTGCGTTAATTGGCGCTGGGCACGGAAAAATACGCGGCGAGTTGTTTTCAGTGCTTCCCCGCGACGGCGAAGTCTTTAGTTTTCAGGCTCCAACGTTGACCGATACGCATGAAGTAATCGCGCTGGCGGAAGCCGGAAAACTACGCGTCGATGTCGACTTTTTCTCACTCGACAACGTTGTCGAGGCTTACGAGAAAATGGAAGCGGGAGAATTACGCGGCCGCGCGGTTGTTATCCCCGATTAGCCCAAATAAAAATTGCAAAAACGGAACTATTTGGCCGCTTTTTCTTCATCACCATCTGTGCGTAAATACGGCGTTGACAAAAGATCATCAACGAGCCTTAAAAGAAGTGCCCCTAATTCGCGACGCTCCTCGGGAGTCCAATCTTCTAATGCCCGCGATAGTTGCGCCGAACGCACACGCTCAAAACGACGGGCAATTTCTTTGCCGCGTTTTGTTGCCGAAACTAAAACAATGCTTCCGTGCTGAGGAGAAGTCTCTCTATCGACGAGACCTTCCGCTTCCAAAACACGCACTTGACGACTAACTGCACCCGCATCCATACGCGCGGCACGGGCTAAATCACCAACCGGTAATGGCGGTCGATCACCAAGCGCGCGCAATACATTCATCGCCTGTTCAGGCAATGCCACATTGGCCGCGCCGGCCATACCGGCATGGACTCGACGCGATGACAGCAAACGCTGCAATCGCGTGAGTCCTAGCCGAATGTCTTTGAGTTCTTCTTCAAGAGACTCAGTGGCCATCGTTACGCTCGTTGGAAAGCCGGGCTCTGATGGTCAGGAACTGCATCAAGTGGCGTGGCAATCTCGGCCACGGTCGGACCAATCTTGTTGGCAATTACTTGCAACTTGTCGAGGTCGAAGCCATACACCGATGTTGCGGTTTCGCAAAGAACCTGACGTAAATCGCTTTCACTCCAACCCTTGAACGAATGACGCAACGCTTCACGCGAAAGCGGGGAACACGCTTCGTTATGCGGGTAATCACTGCCCCACATGATCTTGTCCAAACCAATGTCATGGAACAGCGCCGCTTCGGAAGGCGACGGGAACGAAGCACCGATAAAGCAGTTACGACGGAAGTAATCGCTCGGCTTATGCGGCAATACTCCGCTTTCCGGCATACCGATTTCACCGATTCGACCACGCACCATCGAGTTATGGAGATCATCCATACGCGTGAGGATCGGCGGCAACCATGACGTGCCTTGTTCGGTCATGACGAACTTAAGGCCCGGAAAACGCTCGAAGACACCCGACATGGTGAGATGCCAAAGTGCACGGTTAGCAAAGAAGCCCGATTCCAAAACGAACATCGTGATGGCCGAAGCGTGCTTTCCGTAATTCGGAATTCCTGAACCACCCGCGTGATGAGTAATCGACATGTCGAGGTCTTGGCAGGTGGCCCACAACGGATCGTAAATTGCCGAGAACAGCGGATCGATCCACGGGGTATCAGGCGAAACACCGGGCAACAAAATGCCGCGTAAACCTTGTTCTTTGGCCCACTTCACATCTTTGATGGCTTCATCAACATCATTAAGTGCGATTTGCGCTAAGCCCGCACGACGATCCGGTGACTCGGCAACGAAATCAACGAGCCAACGGTTATGGGCGCGCAATCCAGCAAGACGCTTCGGAAATTCTTCCGGCGTTGGTGCCGGCGCGATAACAACACCGGTCGGGAAAAACGGCGGCACAGTGTTGGGGAACAACACTTCAGCGGCAACGCCTTCAGCGTCGAGATCGGCATTACGACGCTCGGTGTCCCAGTTGCGCGTGCGGCCATCATCTTGAAGATCGCGGAACGGGTTCTTGTAGCGACCGCGCCACGCATCGAACTCATCTCGCCATTCCGGATCGAGGTATTCGCGATATTGCGCATGTGATCCGCCGGCGTGGCCGTCAGCAGAAATAACGATGTACCGATCATTGGGGGCCATTGACTTCTCCGAACTCTCTTTGGGGGTCTTGCTCAGTCGGAATTCTCCGACACCCCAAGGATAGCAACAGTCTTGATCCAGTCAAGACATCGGCAAAGCCGGCCGAAAATACGGCAAAATCAGCCCATCGCTGGCCGCAGTAAAGACCACTTCGACATTGAGACCGACGGCGAGTTCGGAGTCATCGCAATCGATAAGCGCCGAAAGAATGAACCACTTCACCCCGTCGGGTTCGGTGATCTCCACGATGATCGGCGCATAGGGAACATGAAACGACGGCGTCACTGGTCGATGAACAACCGTCCACGAATAAATCGTGCCGACGCCACAACTTTTTTCCCATTCCAAATTTCGACTCATGCAACTGGCACACAACAACGATGGCGTATGTGTTGCACCCTGACAGTCGCGACAACGTTGAAACATAAGTTCGTGTCGCTGCACAGCATCCCAATATGGTTGCGAAACCGTCGAAGGTTGCGGAGCCGTAATTGCACCTTGTTGCGCGCTGAGTTGTGTCATGGTCGTTCCGTGCCTAACAACACCACATCAGTGAACAACGCACCGGATCCGCCACCGGTACACATGGCAATTTCTGCATTCTCTACTTGACGGGTTTCGCATTCACCACGCAGTTGTTGCACACCGCGCACAACGCGCTGAAAGAGTTGCACCGAGGCGCCACCATGACTGAACGACATCGTTCCCCCATCGGTTGTCACTGGGAATTTTCCGCCCGGTTCGATGGCCCCGCTGGTTACGAAGTCTCCCCCTTCGCCGGCGCCACAAAAGCCGAACGCCTCGAACTGACGAATGATCTCAAACGAGAACGGATCGTAAAACTCGCAAACATCAACATCTTGAGGCCCGATACCGGCGCGGGCGAAACTTTCTTCGGCCGCGCGGCGTCCCACATTTCCGGCAATGAGATCTTTGCGTTTGCTTCCACCTAAATCCCATACCGGCGGATGCTGATAGGAAGGCCCGAAATGATCAGTGCCGCCTCCCAAGAGAAACACCGGCTTATGCGGTAAATCATCAATGATGTCGGCGCGACTAAGCACTAACGCCGTTCCGCCTTCGGATGTCATGGCACATTCCAAAAGATGAAACGGATCAGCAATCATGCGGCTTTGCAAAATATCGTCGGCGGTGAACGGACCTTTTCCGTAATACACCGCTTGCGGGTTGACGCTGCCGTTATTACGCACAACTGCCGCCACATGCGCCATTTGTTCTGACGTTGTTCCATACATATGCATATGACGACGCGCCATCAATGCGAATTCCGCTGCCGTAAACATTCCGAACGGCGCCACGAATTCATTTGTTGGTCGTGTCCAGGGCGCAGTGGCTGCATGTTGGCGGTAACTCCCCGCTTCACCCGTCGCGACAACGACACGGGTAGCCAATCCGCAGGCAATTGCCATTGCGGCTTCCAAAATGGCGGGGATTCCAAGCGGAGACATTGAACGCCATGCCGGACCGCAACGCGCTTGGAATAAAAAGTTGCTGGCTAAGGATCCAACGACACCATCGATATCGCGCGGAGTTAAACCGGCATTGGCGATCGCGCCGAGCGCCGCCTCCATTGTGATGCTTTGTGAATCATGTTCGTCAAGAACACGTGCTTGGCGTGTATTGAACACGCCCGCAATCACCACATCACGAAATGGATGAGCGGCGCTCACTTTTTTCGCGTATTCGATTGGCGCGGCTTAGGCCACGATGACGTTGGGACGTCCGAAACCTTGGGCTTCACAAAGGGCCAAATAACCGGCCAATGACGTTGCACCATCGGTAACCGATTCAACGTTGCCATCGGCATCGAGATTGAGGTTGGCGCCGTACATATGGAACCAAACCTGCGTGTTGTCTTCGACGCATTGCAATGTGTGAACCGAGCCTGCTGGTTCGTACAAGAACGAACCGGCGCGATTGACGTAGTCATATTCTTTGTACTTCCATGCACCACTCACGGTATAGCCCCAGACTGGGCCCGTATGGCGATGGGTTTGTACTTCAAAGCCGGCTTGGAAAATGTTTTCGACAATCCAAAGACCTTCTTCGATCTTCACTTGCAACATACGCAACTTGTTGCCATTGCCGATCTCGACCCACGGAAGGTCTGATGCACCGATATGAACTGCCTCGGGAGCTGAAGATTGGGTAATGGTCATGTCCCCTCCTAATTCGCTTAAATCGCTGCACGCCCGCCATGAACGTACGAAGTACTTCTCCTACTTTACTCGTCCAACGAGTTTGAACCCCGTCGGACGAGACGTCCAGGACGATTGCCGGTGTCGGTATCGTCTCGGCGCGTAATTACTCCGGCGACCATCGTGGCTCGGTATCCGCTCGCCCGCTGCACTAAGCGGCTGCCACCGGCGGGCAAATCGAATGCCACTTCCGGATGATGGAGTCGAAGATTTTCAAAATCAATGATGTTGATATCGGCGCGCTTCCCCACTTCGAGTGTGCCGCGATCAGAAAGTCCATAGACCGCAGCCGTTTCGGAAGTTTGCATTCGAATCGCTGCTTCTAACGAAAGGCGCGGGCCCCGCATGCGATCGCGCACCCAATGCGTCAGCATGATTGTCGGTTGTGATGCATCCAGTAACAAATTGCAATGCGCGCCAGCGTCACTCAATCCCATTACCGACGCGGGATGAGTGAGCATGTCGTACACACCATCGAGTCCGCCGTCGCAGTAGTTATTGATTCCCGCCATCATTAATGCCCGACCATCACGTTCCAACATGAGGTCATAGGTCAACTCAAGCGGATCAACCGCAGCCGCCGCCGCTAAACCAGCAATGGATTGCGAACTATCGGGCTCCTGCCATTGATCATCACCCATCGGGAAAATGATGGCGGTGCCATGTTGCGCCAGATCGGCAATGCCTTCATACAAACCATCTCCGGGAGGATCATCGGCTTCGGAAAGTATTTGCGCTTTCACTTCTGGTTTACGTAATTGCGCCACCAGCGCATCAATGTTGCCACCCGCTTCTTTCGCCAACTTCTTAAAAGTGGGGCGACGCATAAAGGCATGTGATGTGGTCAGACCTAAAAGCAAGCCTTGGCTTTTGGCCGAAACTTGCGGGATCACCATCGCGCCTTCATTACGCGCTTCAAGGGCCCGGTCTAAAACCTCGCGATACAGCGTTGGGTTCGAGGGAATTTGTGCCAGCACCATGATGACTTTGATGCCGAACTCGGCCGACATACGACACATCCAGTCGAGTTCTTTTAAAACATCTTCCGGATCAGAACTGACAACACCAAGCGGTGAAACTTCAAACACTGCGTCTTCGAATTTGCTCAATGCGCTAGCAATCGCCCACAGTTCGTCCTGATCGGCATGCGTGCCGGGAACATAATCGCCATCAGGTGATTTATGGGCATACGTACGCGAGGTTGAAAATCCCAACGCACCGTTTTGCATTGCGTCGGTAACCAATGCCGACATTTGTTCAATCTGAACATTAGAAGCGGTGGTGTTGCCGATCGCTTCATCACCCATAACCCACACGCGCACTGGTCCGTGTGTGAGTTGCACGGCAACATCCATCGACCACTTTCGCTGCGAAAGCATCTCGACGAATTCAGCAAATGTTTGCCAATCCCATTTCATGCCTTCGGTTAACGCCACACCCGGGATGTCTTCGACACCTTCCATGAGGCGGACAAGTTGTTCCCGACGATCGGGTGCCACCGGTGCAAAACCAACACCGCAATTGCCGGTCACTACGGTGGTGACGCCATGGCTGGCTGATGGTTCAAGGACCTCGTCCCAAGTCATCTGCCCGTCGTAATGCGTATGGATATCAACAAAACCGGGCGTTACTAAAAGCCCCGTAGCATCGATCTCTTCCGCACCGGTTCCGGCAACCGTTCCGCCCACCTGCACTAACCGTCCGTCAGTGATTGCAACATCGCCGACATAACGAGCGCGTCCGGTGCCATCGACAATGGTGCCATTGCGAATCACCGTGTCATAAAGATGGATTGTCATGACGCTCTCGTTTCTGCGGTAATTACTAAACAGCCAATCGCATGGGCAGTCGCTTAAAGGCGTTATTCAAATTGGAGCGCACTCGAACTGGTTCGCCGAGCAACTCGATTTGCGAGAACGTCTTTAATAACTCCTCGAAGAACACGCGGCCTTCGAGACGAGCAAGATGCACGCCGAGACAGAAATGTTCACCAATGCCAAACGACAACTGCGGATTGGGGCTGCGCGTGATATCGAATGCTTGCGAGTTTGCAAATACGCGTTCGTCGCGATTGGCCGATGTGTAATACATCGCAACTTTGTCGCCCGCTTTGATTTCCGTGCCGCTAAGAACCGTGTCGGCGGTTGCGGTACGACGGAAGTAATGCAACGGATTACACCAACGCAAAATCTCTTCCACCGCGCCCGGAATACGCGCTGGGTCATCGCGCAACATTTGCAATTGCTCCGGGTGCAATAACAGCGCCCATAAACCGGCCGCCATCATCGTCACAGTGGTGTCATTGCCGGCGGTGATCATCTGCACTAACAACGAACCGATATCGATATCGGTTAATTGACGACCGTTAAATTCTTGCCCGAGGAAAATATCCATCAAGTCGCCTTGTGGTTCCATGGCGCGACGTTCGGCCGCAAACTGCATTCCGTAAATCGCCATTTGCATCGACGAATCGTTGGAGCCCGCTTCGGTGTTATCACCATCAGGATTAATTTCCGGATCTTGACCCGATGTATTCATCTCGGCCAAACCATGCAGCCATTCCCAGTCTTTACGGGGCAAACCAAAAAGTTGACCAATAACACGCGTAGGCAAAGCACCGACGGTGTCGTGCACAAATTCAACATCGCCGCGTTCTTTTGTTTCGGCAAAAATATCGGTGCAGATAGAACGAATTTGTCCTTCCATACCCGCAATAACACGCGCCGAAAATTCAGGCGCTAATGGTTTGCGGTATGCAATATGACGAGGCGGATCCATTGACAACAACATGTCGCGCATACGCGCTAATCGTTCTTCGTCCATGTCTTCAACAACAATTCCGCCGGCCTCACAACTAAAAAGCCGCGGGTCGCGTGAAACCGCAACAACATCGGCATGACGAGTGACAACCCAATATCCGGCTTGTCCTGGAATGTCTTGAAAATGCACGGGGTCGTTTTCACGCAACCATGTGAAGTAGTCGTGTGGTGGACCGTTTACATACGTATCCGGATTCCATAAGTCGACCTGATCAACATCAACCCGATCCATAACAATCCCCTCTCCGCTACTTGCGCCAGAACTTCTCTAGTCAAATACGAATTCAACTACAT
>JBEGMF010000042.1:0-77619 GCA_041183205.1 Actinomycetota bacterium
TAATCAATAACGCGTGTTAATCAATAACGCGCGTTAATCAATACGGCGCAAATTGGCGCGGTAATAATGACCGCGACGGGCGTAATCGGCCGCCGCAATTTTGATTCCCGCCGCGGCACCCTCGGAGACGGGGCGCAATGTTGCCGGTACACCCAAGGCCATCATTTGCGAAGGAACTTCAAAACGATTGGGAATTACTGCATTCGATCCCACTAACGCGTGACTACGCACAATTGCTTCATGTAAAACGACCGAACCATTGCCTACCAAAGCAAAGTCTTCAACCGTGCAACCTTCTAAATGCACAATATGACCGATCACGCAATCGTTACCAACAATTGTGGGGCGCGTCGGAATGCAATGAATAACGGTGCCATCTTGAATTGATGAACGTTCACCAATGATGATTCCGCCGTTATCGCCGCGTAAAACAGCACAGGGCCAAACGGTTGATTCGGCTCCGATTTCAACTTTGCCAATAACCACAGCATCAGGATGCACAAACGCTTCAGGATGAATCTGCGGAACTTCGTCACCTAACGCATAAATAGGCATCAGAAACTGACCCGTCCGTAACCGCCGCGGAAAAACACGAGCGGACCGCCTTCATGGTTGACACCAAGATCAGTTACCGCACCAATCACGATGTCGTGATCTCCACCGTCCAATACTGAATGCAAATCACAATCGATATAGGCCAACACACCATTAATTTGCGGCGCACCATTGGCTGATTTCTTCCATCCAATTTCGGCGAACTTGTCATCGACTTTGGAAGCGAAAACTCGAGAAACATCTTCTTGGTCTTCGCCCAAAATATTTACGCAAAAAGATGAGGCGGTGCGGATCTTCGCCCAACTGCCCGAGGTCTTTCCTGGGCAAAACAAAATCTGTGCCGGATCCAACGACAACGATGCAAACGATCCGATAGCCATTCCCGCAGGTCCACTTTCCGTCATCGCTGTAACAACCGTGACACCAGTTGGGAAATGCCCCAACACTTGGCGATAGCGAGCGGAATCAAATGAGTTTTCAGTCACGCCGCGATATTAGGCGAGACAGATACGCATGCCCTCATAAGCAGCCGAGACATTCGCCAGCCCATAACCACGGGCAGAACACTGTGCTTCGGCCACCAATTCATCGAGCATCTCATCACTATGCGACGGATCATGATGAAACAAAACAAGATGTTTAGCGTTCGCTTCCGCCGCCACGCGCAGGGCGTAATCAATCGTGCAATGTCCCCAATTGGACTTTTGCTCATATTCGCTCGGAGTGAATTGCGCATCATGAATGACCACATCGGCATCACGACAAAGTTCAATAACGGCCGCATCAATTGAAACACCGTCATCCGATTGTTGATGATCACTCACATAGGCGACTGAGATTCCATCGCGTTCTACGCGATAACCAAGAGTCGTATCGGTATGAGGAACATAACGAGAGAGAACTCGCGTTCCGGTAATTTCGAATTCTTCTTCTCCCAGCGACACGAAAGAAATATCGCCCGGCAGTTCATGAGGACGTATGGGAAAAAACGGTGGACGCATTAATTGATCAAATGCTTCACCGAAATCGACTCCGTCGTGACTAGGGCCATAAACCGAGAGCGATGATCCATGCTGCAAAAGCGGTTGGCAAAACGGAAGACCTTGAACATGGTCCCAGTGCAAATGAGTAACGAGCGCATGGGCGCGTAATTGTTCTGCACCAACTGTTGCACCGAAATATCGAAGGCCAGTGCCTAAATCGAAAAGAATGGGATCGGCACCATCACATTGCCAAGAAACACATGACGTGTTTCCCCCGTAGCGCGCCGTTGCATCACTTGCGCATGGTGTAGAGCCACGAACACCAAAAAATTCGAGATGCAATGCCCGCCCCCCTCGCAAACACTTGGCGAAAAATTAGAGCCGATTGGCCCAGAAAGAAAGAAGAAAAATGATTTTGAGAGTGACATTTCTCACATCAGCCACGAACGCCTAGCGTGTCGGCATGTCTGAATCTCTTACGCCAAAGTTTATTGAAACTGAACAAGGAAACTTTGCCTATTTACAAAGCGGCAGCGAAGGTCCGCTGGCACTTTGCTTGCACGGTTTTCCTGACACAGCTTTTGGCTGGCGTCATGTCATTGAACCTCTAGCGGCTGCGGGCTATCGCGTGGTCGCGCCGTTCATGCGCGGTTACGCGCCCACGCCTATTCCGCAGGATGGTCAGTATTTCGTTGCTGCCCTCGCCGCCGACGCCATTGCATTACATAAAGCATTCAACGGATCATCGGATGCAATTTTGATTGGACATGATTGGGGCGCGCTGGCGGCATATTCGGCCGCCGCCGCTGCACCCGATTGTTGGCACAAAGTAGTTACGGCCGCAGTTCCCCCGCCGGCAGCTATGGCCGGCGCAATGTTGACTTATACGCAATTAAAACGTTCGTGGTACATGTTCTTTTTCCAAGTTGGACTTTCCGATTTCGTGGTCGGTGCCGACGACCTTTCGTTCATCGATTCACTGTGGAAGGACTGGTCACCCGGCTATGACGCCACCGAAGATATGAAGTACCTGCGTCAAAGTTTGGGCGCTCCGGAAAACTTGGCCGCAGCGTTGGGGTATTACCGCGCCACCTGGGGAACAGAACCACCGGCCGCGCAGTATCAAGACATTGCTGCCGCATCAGCGCAAACATCGCCACATCCCACTTTGTATTTACATGGGAAAAATGATGGTTGCATCGGAGTCGAATTCGCATCCGCTGAAGGTTTAGCGCCGGGTTCACGGTGCGAAGTCATCGATGGCGCCGGACATTTTCTGCAAGTTGAACAGCCAGAAAAATTTCTGCAGGCCGTGCTGAACTTCATCAATAACGATTAGTTCGCTAAAACGTAATGACCTTGTGCAGTAGTGGTTGCCAATCCATCCTTCACCAATGAATCGGCGGCGCGCTGCGCTTGTTCGACTCCATCTGGTTGTTCTTGCCATCCGCAAGCCGTCACTAAATCTTGAGGTAACAGCGTGATTCCTTTGCGTAATTCATCGAGCATGCGTGCTCGACCTTGACGAAAGGAACCGTGAAAAGCCGACTGCTTCTTGCTGACACCGGCGGAACCTTCGGCCGGATCGGGCGACGGTCTTCCTTGTCGATTCCATTCGCATTGAGTTTGTAACGGGCAAATCTCACAACGTGGATTTCGCTTCACACAACACACGGCACCGACATCGAGCATGCCTTGATTCCAGGCCCAACCTTTTCCGTGCGGAACAATTTCGTCCGCCTGCACTTGCGCGCCGCGGGCAGAAAATTTGCGAGCAAAAAATCGCGCCAGTACTCGGCCGACATTGGTATCGACCACCGCCACATCTTGTTCATAGGCAAATGCCGCTATTGCCCGAGCCGTATAAGGCCCGATTCCGGGCAACAACATGAGGGCATCAATATCGGTAGGCAATTTGCCGTCATGCTCGGCACAAACCACTTGCGCGCAGCGATGCAAATTAACGGCGCGCCGGTTGTAACCCAATCCGGCCCATTCTTCGATGACGGCACCCACGCTTTGTTGCGCGCAATCAGCAATCGTGGGAAAGCGCTCTAAAAACTGATGCCATCTTGGTGCGACTCGCGAAACTTGCGTCTGTTGCAACATCAACTCGGCTACTAAAACGGCCCACGGATCGCGAGTTTGACGCCAAGGAAGATCTTGGCGTTGATTACTCGCCCATTGCAGTAGTGCATCGCCCGGAAATTCTGCACTCATATGACTGCCTCAGGTCATTCGGTATCGAAAACCGTTTCGTCGTAGGGCAAACCACGCATCGGTGCGAATTCACGCTTCCACACCATGATGCGGCGACGGAAATAACAAACTTCTTCGGAACGCTGGTTGATTCCTTTTGTTTCCACCGTAACGATTCCGCGCTTACCGTCGGACGTTTCTTTTTTATCTAAAACTTTGGTGACGGCATAAATGGTGTCGCCATGAAATGTCGGCTTGGCGTGTTTCAAAGTTTCCACTTCAAGGTTGGCGATTGCGGCACCGCTTACATCCGGAACCGACATACCGAGAACTAACGAATACACAAGATTGCCAACCACTAGTGGCTTTCCGATTGGCGATTCGTTCTCCGCAAACCAATTGTTTGTATGCGTGGGATGGTGATTCATGGTGATCATGCAAAAGAGATGATCATCGGCTTCGGTAATGGTTTTTCCGGGCCAATGGCGATACACATCACCAATGGCGAAATCTTCGAAATGGCGTCCAAAAGGTCGATCGATGACAGCCATGATGAATCTCCTCGTTGCTCAGTCTCGTACTTTGCTGAATCCCAAAAGAGGATTCTTCGAATGCGCCCCTCACCCTACCCGCGGGTAACCTGAGGCCATGACTGCTCCAGATCTTGCTGCTGCCGCCCGTGTTATCGAACTCGCTCATGGCGTTGTTGATGCGGGAATTCGTTCGGTCGCCCAAAACGGTGGACCGGATGCCAATCAATTACTTGCCTACGACGTGGCCCATGCCGCTTCTGCAGTCGAGACCGGACGCGCCATGTTGACCTACGGCGCCAAGGGCGAACTTGAAGGAAAGATCACCTGCGCTTTCATCGCCGATGCGGTGGGCGAATTGGTGTCGAAAGTTTTCGGACGTGAAAACGAATGGAATGTTGATGCATCGGTTTTTGATGACGCTCGTCCGTTTGTTTCCACTTATCGCCATCCTGATTTCGTGGCATCGCTCGCCGATACACCTGGCCCGCGCCACCTCGATTCTGATTTCGAGTTAGTAGCCGATACGTTCCGTCGCTTCGCCGAAGAAAAAATTGCTCCCGTTGCCGAACATATTCATCGTCATAATGACGACATTCCCGAAGACCTCATCAGCGGCTTAGCGGAATTGGGCGGATTCGGACTTTCCGTTCCGGTCGAATACGACGGCTATTCGGAAGGCGGCGAAAGCGAATACATCGGCATGGTGGTAGCCACCGAAGAATTAGCCAAAGTTTCGCTGGGCGCTGGCGGTTCGTTAATCACTCGTCCGGAAATTCTCACGCGTGCCCTGTTGGCTGGAGGCACCGAAGAACAAAAACGCGAATGGCTTCCGAAATTAGCTTCAGCCGAAGCGATGGCGGCCGTTGCCGTTACCGAACCCGACTATGGCTCTGATGTCGCCGGCGTGAAATGTTCAGCCGTGCAGACCGACGGTGGTTGGTTAATCAATGGCGTGAAGACATGGTGCACCTTCGGTGCCCGCGCTGATGTGCTCATGCTTTTGGCCCGCACCAATCCCGATAAGTCACTCACCCACCGCGGATTAACCATGTTCGTCGTTCCGAAGCCACAAGGTTCCGGACATGGTTTCGAATTTGTTCAAGAAAAAGGTGCTGATGGTGGCGCACCGGGCGGCGGCAAAATGGAAGGCCGCGCCATCGACACCATTGGTTACCGCGGAATGCATTCCTACGAAATCGCATTTGATAACTGGTTTGTCGCTGATGCCAATCAAGTTGGCGGTGATGACGGTTTAGGTAAAGGCTTCTATTACCAAATGGCCGGTTTCGAAAACGGTCGTTTACAAACCGCCGCTCGCGCCGTGGGCGTTATGCAAGCGGCCTATGAATCGGCACATCAATACGCGCTTGATCGCGTGGTGTTCGGTCAACCGATTAGCGAATACCAACTCACCAAAGTGAAGTTGGGTCGCATGGTGTTCCTTATTCAAGCGGCCCGTCAGTTTGGTTACGAGGTGGCCAAACTTATGGCCAAAGGCCAAGGACAACTCGAAGCCTCAATGGTTAAGGCCTATGTCTGTAAAGCCGCCGAATGGGTCACCCGTGAAGCCATGCAGATTCATGGCGGTTTCGGTTACGCCGAGGAATACTCGGTGAGTCGTTACTTCGTTGACGCCCGCGTGCTTTCCATCTTTGAAGGTGCCGATGAAACCTTGTGTTTGAAGGTCATCGCCCGCCGCATGTTGGACGCAGTGAAATCAGGCGAAAACTAACGATTCGCTTCGATTGCCTCTTGGATAGCCAATATCCGCTGGGCGGTTTCAACATGCAGATTTTCAATCATGCGACCGTCAACCGTGACGACTCCGCGTCCTTCGGCCTGCGCCGCGGCAAATGCTTCGATTACGCGTCGCGAATGATCGATCTCATCGGCTGACGGGGCGAAAACGGCATTACAAGGATCTACTTGGCTTGGATGAATAAGCGTCTTGCCATCAAATCCAAATGAACGCGCTTGACGACATTCGTTAGCGAAACCTTCATCATCTTTAATGTCGTTAAAGACGCCATCCAAAATTGTTTTACCGGCCAAACGCGTGGCCATGATGCAGGTTTGTAATGCGTAGAGCAATGGCGCACGACCAGGAACATGTTCGGCGGCCAATTCTTTAACTAAATCGTTCGTGCCCATTACTAAAACGCCTAAACGAGGCGAGGCCGAAGCAATTTCATAAGCACTCATAATGGCCATTGGGGTTTCCAACATGGCCCAAAGTTGCATCGTTGCCGGTGCGCCATTTTTTTCTAACGCCGCAACCAATTGCTGCACTTCGGCGGCCGAGTTCACTTTGGGAACCAACATGGCGGAAGGGCCCGCCGCCGCTACGGCGGCGATATCGGCCTCATGCCATTCGGTGCCGATGCCGTTCACCCGAATTGCAACTTCTTTTTTGCCGTATTGATGAGCTAACGAACAAACACGATCGCGTGCTTCTGCTTTGGCGTCAGGCGAAACGGCATCTTCCAGATCCAAAATCAAAGCATCAGCCGGAATATCTTTCGCTTTTTCTAAAGCGCGCTCATTGGCGCCTGGCATATAGAGAACACTGCGGCGGGGTCGATACGTACTCATTGCACTCACATTCCGTATGCGGCGGCTAATTCCGGATCATCAGCCGCTAATGATCGAGCGAGTTCCACCATCACTCGACATTGTTTTACTGATGCATCGTCTTCCATTTTTCCATCCAACATGATGGCGCCCGTGCCATCTCCCATCGCTTCGATAACACGCACCGCGTGCGCAACATCGGCCGGATCGGGACTGAAAACGCGCTTGGCGATATCAATTTGTACGGGATGCAAACTCCACGCACCGACACAACCTAAAAGGAATGCGTTTCGGAATTGATCTTCGCAAGCGACGGTATCGGCAATATCTCCGAATGGTCCGTAGAACGGCAAAATGCCATTGGCGACACAAGCATCAACCATGCGCGCCAAGGTGTAATGCCAAAGATCTTGTTGGTAAATCGATCGATCGCTTTCGATATTGCCGTCGATCGGATCTTGGCGAACGAGATATCCGGGATGACCACCACCTACGCGGGTGGTTTTCATGCGACGATTCGCCGCCAGATCGGCGGGACCCAGCGAGAGACCTTGCATACGCGGACTGGCCGCGCAGATTTCTTCAACATTGGCGACGCCGCGTGCCGTTTCCAAAATGGCGTGCACCAACAAAGGTTTTTCTAACTTCGCTTTAGCTTCTAACTGCGCCAATAAACGATCGACATAGTGGATGTCTTCAGGACCCTCCACTTTGGGAATCATGATGACATCAAGTTTGTCGCCGATAGCGGGAACGATTTCGCAGAGGTCGTCGAGACCCCAAGGCGAATCCAATGAATTAACGCGAGTCCAAAATTGGGTTTTACCGAATGAAAATTCACGCCCAACCTTAAGAAGTCCTTGACGAGCCGCTTCTTTATCTGTAGCCGGAACACCGTCTTCGAGATTTCCCAAAATCACATCGACTTTCGGAATGATGGTGTCGAGTTTGCTCACCATCTTTTCGTTCGAGGGCGGAAAGAAGTGAATCATCCGTGCCGGCTTTACGGGAATTTCGCGCAAAGGCTGCGGTGCCCCGACGGCTAATGGTCGAAAGAAATCCTTGGGATTACGCATAGTGCCAACCTACCGCACGGAAACAAAGATTCAGGCGGCTAAGTCGGCAGGAACGAGTTGATCGGTAAGTAAGCGCCGGAATTTCTCTGGTTCACCATTTACATAGGAGCGACAAAGCGGGAATCCCTCGACATAGCAAGAAATGTACGTACCCCAGACCGGTGACGTGAGGAACTCGACCGCCTTTTCGGCGCGGGCTGAATTCATAAGTCCCCATTTCATTAAATAGGGCACAACTTCGGCCGCCGGTCGTCCATCTTGGTGGAGCATCCATGCCGCATTCGCGCGCACCGCATCGATTGCACCGCTGGCTTGTCGCACGTTGGCCGCCATATCGGCGTCGTAAGCAACGCCATAACTTTGCAAATGCTCGCTCACAACATGATCTGATGACACGCCGGTTCCTAAGAGAATCTCCAAACCTAAGTCAGCGAGACCTTCGGCTAGCAAACATTGCGGCGTGCCGACGCAGAAGATTGATTCCTCCATCCAATTGTTTTTGCGCACCAAACCAACTTCTTTGCGCGTGTGCTCCGTATGGTGACCGGGATAGGCCTCATGAGCAATGAGATGACCTAACGACGTGGCCAACACGGGCAAGTCAATATTGATAGCGACCCGCGACTGCAGATTTCCTTCGTAATAGTTGAAACCCGACCAGGGCTGGTTAGTGGCGAATTCCCAATTGATATGTTCGCCATCCGGCAGCCCAAACATTGATTGCGTTCGGGAACGAAAATCTTCGGCAATTGATTGCACGATGGATGAGAGTTTTTCGCGCTCAACGGCTTGTTCTTCTTTCCAAAGAATCATGCGCTCGCGTAAATCGCCATCGCCCGGCAAAACTTCATCGAGCAGTCGATGGGCCGAGGCAAATACTTCTTCATCACGCCAAGTGGGCATCACGCCATAACAGCGCTCTACTTCTTGGCGATACTCAATGTTCGCTCCAGACAATTTTTGACATGTCGTGAGAAGACCAATTGCTTGCGCCCGCAGCCAACGACGTCGCTCGGGAGAAAGTTCCGCCGCGTCTTCGGCATTATCTAATTGCGTGAGCAATTCCTTTGCTTCTTTTTCGAGTTCCGCCGGCGAACGGAGAGATTCTTTTTGCACGCGATCCGAAAATGTCGCCGGACCGTAATAGGCGTCAACGAATCCATCTATATGTCGTCCGATACGAAGACCCAGCAGCAAATAGTTTTCGACGATCAACGAAATCCTCACCTCATTGCCATGAAACAACGGCGTGCTTAAAGGATATTTCCCTTAAATAATTCAGGTGCGACCGGACAATCGATTCGTTTAATTGCATCTTCGACCGATTGCGCACCCCGCGGTCCAATTACTTGATCCACCAACGAAAGAGGAAGTACTTCCGTGTCGTGTTCCCATGGATCATCGACGATGATCATTTGTTGCAGCGGTTCCCACATTCGCTGCGGTAAGAAACGCCCCACACCGGCGGCGCACCACACCGGAATGTCCTTCGTTTTTGCGACCGCCGCGGCCGCATACGAACCAGATACCGCCAAAATTTCCGCCGGCGAAACCACTTCCGCTTCTAAAACTACGAGATCGGCTTCATTCACTGCCGCCGCCAAACCGGCCACCGGAACATCATGAGCATTGATATCGGCGTTTAATAAATCCAATACCGCTCCCCCGCCTTCGTTATGAACATCAACGACAAGAACTTCTAAATCACCCCGTCGTCGTAATGCTTCAGAAGCGAATTCAGGCCAACCCAAAATCACGATCGTGGCGTCATCGGGTAAACAAAAAGAAAGTTCGCGATTTGTCGTGTCATTTTCTAAATCAGATAACGCGGCGCGAATTTCGGCGCGCGGATCACCGGAACAAAGAACACGCGCACAGAGCCATACCAACGGGGCTGAAGTTGGTTGCCGTGACACCATTCGCCGACAGGCGGTCACTAACCCTTGAGGATCGCCGGCAAACGATGCCAAAGCATGCGCGGCTTCCGACACGATGACATGCTGCGGATAACCGTTAGCGCGGGCTACATACCGAAGTCGCTCAATGGGGTGCACACCGAGACCCTAGCGAGGGATCGAGATTTTGGCGCAACGGGCGAGCGCTACGCCACTATGCAAATGAACAATTCCTCAGAATTGAGTTAGAGGCCTGGCTTCCAGATCATCAAAATGATGGTGACAATCAAGATGAGGTGAAGGACGCCGGTGCTAGCCATCACTTGACCGCGTGCGGCGGTATCGCCAGCAATCCACTTCTTTAATGCCGGACGAGCAACAAACAAAATGTCGAGCAACGCCACTACCCACAAAATGGCGGCGATGGAAAGCCAAGTTTGTGAAACCGAGTAGACCTTGTCGCTCATACCGGCCAAACCGAATCCAATAAAGCCGGCAATGCCGATACCGGGAAGGGCATAACGAAGGAGAGTCTTTTCTAAAGCGTCAGCAGCGGCGGTTTGTCCGTTCGCCGAAAGTCGCATCAGCACTGGTGTGAAAAACGCAGGGGCAAAACCGACGACGACCGCCACAATATGAATGAGCAACATGACGTTGTAGGCGCCGCTACCGATTTCTGCCAGAACCATGGGAACTCCCGCGTTTGTGGGCAAGAATTTTTGCCCGTATTCACTTTCGTCAATCTACCCGCGATAGCGTCTCTGATCGTGACAAGCGCAGTGCAACCAGACGTGACCCTTACTCCACTTAAAGGCGAAGGCCGACCGATCACTGAATGGACCACAAACTTCCATTTGGCCATCGTTGCCGTTGATCCCTACACCTTGGAGTCTTCGTGGATTCTCGATACGGCACGCCGCATCCTGAATCACTTTCAAGAGGCGGATATCCGCGTGGCTTTAATGGTCACGGCATCGGCTGCTGACACCGCCACATACCTCGGACCATTAGTGAACGAGTTCTTAGTGTTTATCGATGAAGATCGCGCGGCGGTAAAAGCATTTGGTCTTTCACAACTGCCCGCCTTCGTTCATATCAATCAAGCCAATCAAGTTGAAGTTTCCGCTGAAGGCTGGGATCCAGCGCAATGGGAAATCGTGGCCAACAATATTTCCGATCGTATGGATTGGACTCGTCCGGAAATTCCCGCCGTTGGTGATCCATCACCATTCGCCGGCACTTCCATTTAATTAAAGGCGTTGCGCCGCGTTTTTATTTAGCAGCGGCTAACCAAATTTGCGCTAACGAAACTGTTGCTTGTTCTTGTCCTAGCGCGTCGGAGCCTTCACCCGATTTCCACGCCGTGACATCGCGTACGCGGGCCGAACTAAACGCGGCCTCGCGTAATTGCAGCATCACGACATAAGGATGATCAACCGCAATTTGTTCCTGCACTATGCGCCAACTATCACCTTGTCGTAGCAAATCGTTTGTTGCTCGCGCTTCGGCATAGGCCCGATTAACCAAAGTGTTGACATAGCGTGTCACATTGGGGCTTACGGCCGGCTTTTCGTTCAAACTGCCCACCAAATTTGGTTCATAAAGATCTGGCGTTGGACTTTGGAATCCCACTTGCAACACTGCTTGGTACTGACCAGTTAATTGCAGAATGCCGATTTCACCATCGGAAGGAGAAGCCAAGACGATGGTGATTCCTGCCGCCGCTAACTGCACTCGCCACAGTGATGCAATACGCGCTTGAGTGGGATCGGGAGGCACTAACAAAATGAATTGCAGCGGCGTGCCCGTTTCATCTTCATAGTTTCTGGCTTCTTCAGTCGCCTTTTGCACATCGAAGGCATAACCACCCGCATCGGTGAACCAAGGCGATGTATCGCTCACAATGCCGCGAGCAATTCGTCCTTCACCATAAATACCTTCATTCAAAAGTTGTTCGCGGTTCGTGGCATAAGCGACCGCGCGGCGAGCCGAAATTCGATCAAATGGCGGTCGTCCGGTATTCAATGCCGCAAAAAGTTTCGGACGTTCTTCGTTGCGGTCTTCATGAACTGCGTACTTTGAGTTCTTCGCCAGTTCATCCATCCGCCGCAACTGACCCGGATCATTGACAACGGTGAAATCGGCCGACCCATCTTCAACGGCAGTGAGACGCAATGCCGGATCTTCGATGGCAACGAAACGAACCCCATCAAGATACGGCAATCCTGTTTTCCAATAGTTCTCGTTACGAACGGCGCTCAAACTTCCGGACAGATCAAACCCATTGGCGCGAAATGCGCCCGTGCCGATGGCCGGACCACCCATAAGAGTTGTGGGCGAAGCAATGAAACCAATTTGCGTGGTCAAAACTTCTGGGAACGTAGACCACGGGGAAAGCAAAGAAACTTGCACGGTCAATTCATCAGTGGCGGTTACCGAGGCTACGGAGCGCAACAAACTTTCCCCAACCACGCTGCGTCGCTGCGCTTCGAGATTGGCCACCACACTTTGAGCTGTCAGCGGCGTTCCATCGTGGAATTCAACATCAGGACGGATTTTCAATGTCCATAACGTGTTATTCGCCGAGGCTGAAATTTTGGTCAGCAACTCAACCGCTGGCTGGTCCGATGTAGAACGCACCATTAGTCGGTCATAAATGGCGCGACCAATCTGCAATTCCGAACCATTCCAGCGACGCGCCGTCGGAGATAATTGAATATCCCCTGCCGCAATTGCCACCGACAACGTTCCACCTCGCACCGGTTCATTGCGTGGAACAACCGAACCTTCAGTGACGTTCGTAGGATCTGGCGGGGTGGCTGTTGTGGTTGAACAGGCTGACGCTATGACCACCATAAACAACGAGAGAACCAATAGAGATGCTCTCCAAGCCGAGGATCGTGGCGCAGCCGCACTTTTAGACTTCAGCGTTCTGTTCCAAATCGGCACGCCGACATGCTAGGCGAGGCGTGTTCGCGAAGGTATTCACCGGAAGTTTCTTGCGTTGTTATGCGCACGGAACAGAGTCACCAGCGTTATTTGTGGTGAACTACGCCAATGAACTTGAAAGTTCGCATCGGTTTTGGTCTCGGCGCTGCCGCATCAAGTGACGCGTCGCGGTTTTTGCATATCGTCGATCGCGGCGAGCAACTTGGCTTTGATTCTCTTTGGATGTCGGAACGGATTTCTGCCACTACTCCCGATCCGATGATTGCGTTGGCCATTGCGGCGGGGCGTACAACAAAAATGAAAATAGGAACATCCGTAATTGTTTTGCCAGGACGCAATCCAGTGTTGCTAGCCAAAGAAATGGCGACACTTGATGTTCTTTCGAATGGACGATTTCTTCCCGGCGTTGGACTCGGCGCAATTGATCCTGTCGAACAACAAGCATTTGGTGTTGAACGCAAACAGCGCGGCGCCATGCACGATGAAGCCCTCAAAGTGATGCGCCTTTGCTGGAAGGGCGAACCGTTTTCTTTCCATGGTCAGTTCTTTCATTACGACGATGTCTGCGTGTTGCCCAAACCACAACAACCCACATTCGACGTCTGGCTGGGCGGCATTGCCGAAAGTGAATTACGCCGAGTTGGCCGCATGGGCGATGGATGGATGCCGTCGTTTTGTTCGCCCGAAGATGTCGCTCATGGAATCGACGTCATCACCGCGGTCGCGGCACAAGAAAATCGATCAATCGACCCCGAGCATTACGGCGTCTTAGTCGCCTATTGCGATACCGAGTTGCCACCCCGAATTACCGAATCAATTCAACGGCGCCGGCCAGGAGTGGATCCACATTCGGTTATCCCCCGCCGCAAGGATCTCGGCCAATTAATCAACGAATTCATCAGCGCCGGTGCTTCGAAATTTATTGTGGTTCCCTTAAACGCCTCTTTTGATCCCGATGCCGAACTCGGCCAATTAGCCGAACAGTTGCTCCCCTTAGAGACATAACTTCCTGCGCCGAAATGCAGGTCGGCTAACGCAATGTCCTCATTAGGTGGCTAGCCTCACCACAGCAACTTTGGGAGGAAAAATGGGAATCGCCATTACCGATGATCACCGCACTCTGGCGGAAGTCACGTCCGATTTTCTTGTACATCACGGTTCGGCCGCGGCATCACGCTCACTGTTAGAAGCCGATGCTGAATCTGCACCGCCGTATTGGTCGGCATTGGCCGAACTCGGTTGGCTTGGACTGCACATCGAAGAAAAGTTTGGCGGATCCGGATTCGGCCTTCCCGAACTCGTTGTCGTCACCGAACAAATGGGTCACCACTTAGCCGGCGGTCCGTTTGTTTCTACCGTTGTTGCCAGCGCCACATTGCAGGCCAGCGGATCAGCGGATGCGGAATCGCTTTTAAGTTCCTTAGCCAGTGGTGAAAAGACGGCGGCCGTTGGTCTTGGTGAAGGTCTTTCATTAAACAACGGAAAAGTTTCGGGCACGATCGCCAACGTGGTGAGCGCCAACCTCGCCGATTATCTCGTTTTAACTTGCGGTGATGATGTTGTTGTCATCGAAGCAAATGATGCCGGCGTTCAACTTCGTCAATTAAAGAATCTCGATCCCACTCGCCGCAGTGCAACGGTCACTCTTGATGGTGCCAATGCCATTGTTCTGCCGGCGGCGGCACCCTGGCTACGCGATTTCGCCCGCGTTCTTTTTTCGGCCGAGGCAACAGGCGTTGCTCGTGCCACCACTGAGATGGCCGCCGAATACGCAAAGGTGCGCGAACAATTCGGTCGAGTAATTGCCACGTTCCAAGCGGTTAAGCACCACTGCGCCAACATGTTGGTGGAAACTGAAATTGCGACGTCCGCAGTTTGGGATGCGGCCCGCGCGCAAACCACAACGGAAAGCCAACGCGATCAATTTTCTTATGCCGCGGCCTTAGCCGCCACACTGTCGGCTTACGCCGCCGATTTCTGCGCCCAAATGAACATCCAAGTTCATGGCGGAATTGGTTTCACTTGGGAACATGACGCTCATTTGTATTTGCGTCGCGCCTTAGCCATCGAAGCGTTCTTGGATTCAAAGAAAGCGTCGGAAGACATCGTCGATTTTGTTCGCCGCGGCGTGAAGTTAGTGCGTGCCGTTGAATTGCCGCCCGAAGCCGAGCAATACCGCGCTGAAGCGCAAAAGGCCATTGCCGACGCGGCAAAATTTGAAGGACAAGATCGCATTAAAGCCCTCGTTGCATCCGGCTATGCCGTGCCGCATTGGCCCACGCCTTATGGTCGTGGTGCAAGCGCCGTTGAACAATTAGTTATCGAAGAAGAGTTTGCCAAAGCCGGCATGAAGCGTCCGTCGTATGCCATTACCGGCTGGGTCATTCTCACGCTCACGCAATATGCGACCGACGATCAAGTTGCCCGTTGGGTTATGCCCGCGCTTAATCAAGAAGTTATTTGGTGCCAGTTGTTCTCTGAACCAGATGCTGGTTCCGATGCGGCCGGTGTGAAAACGAAAGCCACGCGCGTTGATGGTGGCTGGTTGCTGAACGGTCAAAAAGTTTGGACAACTGGCGCACATTTGGCGTCATTCGGTCTTATCACCGTGCGCACCAATCCTGATGTGCCTAAGCATCAAGGCATCACCACCATGGTTGTCGACATGCATGCTGAAGGTGTTGAAATTCGCCCCTTACGCATGGTGAACGGCGGTGCGGAATTCAACGAAGTGTTCTTCAATGATGTCTTCGTTCCCGATGATGATGTTGTTGGCCCCATTGATGGTGGTTGGACAGTTGCCCGCGGCACACTGGGCAACGAAAGCGTTTCCATTGGTAGCGGTGATGGCGCAATGGTTATTCCCGCCGAAACGTTCTTAGCGCCGTTCGATGCCAATCCTGATCGTCTTAATGGTGGCGCCAGTCGTATTGGTCGCGCCATTGCGCGCACTTTGGCAGCAGAAACGTTGAATGTTCGTTCCGCGCAACGCGCCGTTGCTGGCGGTGAACCTGGTCCCGAAGGCGCCGTTACCAAGTTGTTACTTTCCGAAAACGCGCAAGAAGCCGCCGCCATTCATTTTGAATTAGGTGGACGTGAAAGCGCGTATCTCGATGGTGCCGGTGCATTCGGCGGAACATTGCAACTAATGCATCGCGCTTTAGCGATCGCCGGTGGAACATCGGAAATTAAACGCAACCAAATCGGTGAGCGCATCCTCGGTCTTCCCCGCGATCCAATGTTGAAATAAACGCGACAAAAGTTTTGGGCGTAAAAGCAACGTCGGCGGCGAACTGAACCACCCCAGCTCGCCGCCGACATCCGGAACCTTCGCTCGGCGGAGTTGCGAAGGGCACCGGTGACGCCGTCAGCTCGGGCGGGCTTTCGGCGTCAGATTTGTTGCTGGCAAAATGATAGTAAATTTTTTAGCAATTGCAAAAGGTCTCAAGCAGATTCGTCAACTGAACCTTGGTGATGGAAGTTCCAGTGCCCGGAGTGGGATTTGAACCCACAAGGACCTAAGTCCCGGGGGGTTTAAGCCCCCTGCGTCTGCCAATTCCGCCATCCGGGCTGGAACCCTCTAAAAGTAGTAGGCGGAAACACAAAATGCGAAGACGGCCGAATTAAGAGGCCAAAGGTGTGGGCAGAAGAACGGGACCGCTACGTCCTTGCTGGGCATGTTCCAGCAATATGCCTTCAACACTGGCCCATAAAGCGGCCCGAGCAGCCGCGGCGGTGAGTTCGGGCAATCTGTTGGCCACAACGATGCCATCGATCATGTCGGCCACCACTGCCGCCGATGGCCGGTTGCGCACTCGGACCGAAATGGTGACATCACCATTGGCCGATCGTTTGATGGTGCGGTCGACACCCTCTATACGAGGTGGACTGCGAAAGGCCGGCACTAACAGCGCCGCCGCCCGAGCGGTATCGGCCAAGCAACGAGCCAGTTCGGCAAACCGCACCGACTCGGGCAGCGGCCGACCATTTGCGGGCGAAGTTTGACCGAGGGAAGGGAGGTTGCGAGGCACAAAGAGAGTATGCCGAGCACCTATGACAGTGTCGTAGTTCCCACTTACGATGACGATATGGCTGAAGCACTCACTCCCGCGCAACAACAAGTGCTCGCCGTTCTCGGTGCCAATGCCTCCGATCGGCCCCAATTCCCTGCCGATTTAGCCCAGCAACTTCGTGATGCCATTGAGTCCACGTTGGCGCCTATTCAAAACGAACTTTCGGCCGACAATCCCATGTTTCTCTCCAAACATGACCTGGCCATGATTCACGCATGCGAGGCCCGTGCCCTTTTCGAAAAGAACGCCGATTTCGAATGGACTCCCGCCATCGCCAAAGGTTCGGTGGCTCATAAAGCAATCGAACTTTCCATGCATTGGCCCGGCGATACTTCCCCACTTGAATTAGTCGATATTGCAATCGAGCGTTTACGCCAAACCGAAAAATCACTCGGTCTCTGGCTCGATAGTTGCTCCGATTTAGAACTAGCCGAAGTGCGGGCATTGGCCAACGAACGCGTCGTTACATTCAGCGAATGTTTTCCGCCGCTTAAAAAACAATGGCGTCCTGCCACCGAAGCTCGTCTGCGCACCGAATTACTCGACGGCAAAATCATCTTGAGCGGCCGCACCGATATTTCACTCGGCAAAGCCAATGGCCAAACCGCTGGCAAGGTCATTATCGATCTCAAAACCGGTCGGCCGTCTCCAACTCATCTTGATGATCTGCGTTTTTATGCCCTTATCGAAACGTTGCGTCTGGGCGTTCCGCCGCGCCGAGTGGCTTCTTACTATTTAGATTCTGCGCTTCCTCAAGCCGAAGACGTAACGGTTGATGTGCTCTTCGCCGCCGCGCACCGCACCGCCGATGGGATCATAAAAATTCATCAATTGACTATTGGCGAGCGCGCCCCAACAGTAAAACCAAGTTACGGCTGCACTTGGTGTCAACTCGTCGATGAATGCGCGGCTGGTCAGCAATTTTTAGGCACTCAACAAGACGAAAATCCTTTTAGTAGCGAAGACGATTCCGCCACGGCAACCGCCGATACGTTTTAAATCGGATCGATTGCTGCTTCGGTTGCCTCTGCCTCGGCAATTGCAATTTCGGCATCTTCTTCGGTGGCTTCGGTGAATTCGCCTCGGGTGAGATCGTTCATTGCTTCAAATCGACCGAGCGATCGCAACACACCGAACACGATCAACATGATGACGCCGGCACCGGCAACTGTCCATTGCACACCGATGACATCAACCAACCAACCTTGTAACAGCGAACCTAACGGAACCGCAGCAGTGAGCACCACAACATAAAGCGCCAACACTTTGCCGCGCATTGATTCGCTTACTTGTAATTGCACGGTGGTGTTCAGTGTGGAGGAAATTCCGAGATAGCCAGCGCCCGCAACTAATAAGGCGATGGCACCGGTTAACACGATGGGTGATGCACCTACACCAACGAGCGCCAATCCATAACTCACCATGGCAATGGTGAGCATCACACTGCGATTGGTGCGCGAACCACGCCCCGCTACGAACGGCGCCACGACTATGGCACCGAAACCTAAACAACCGGCCAAAAGACCATATGCACTGCCACCAACATCCCATACGCGCTCAGTGAAAACGACGATCAAATTGAATAGCGGCCCACCGAGGAAGCCTAGGAAGAACACAACAATTAAACAGACTGCGATTCCCGGTTCGGCAAATGCATACCGACAAGCATCGACCATGTCGGCAATTGGCGTTGCTTTACCCGGCGGAGGTGGCGGCGGTTTGCGATGTGTGCGAATGAGTAAGAGCGAAAAAACCAACACCACGAATGTCATGCCGTTGAGAAAAAACAACCAACCCTCACCCAGTGGTACCAATAACAAACCACCAAGCGAGGGGCCAAAGGCGCGTGCCGCGTTGAATTGCGCTGAATTCAACGTGATGGCATTTAGTAAATGTTCACGGGGAACCATTTCGGTTACAAACGCTTGCCAAGTTGCCACCGTTAAACCGGCCACAAATGAATTAGCGGCTAACAATGAAATGAATATGCCGATTCGCTTATCCCCCGAAGCCCAATACGCACACATCGCAAACGTGAAAATTGCTTGACCGATTCCCCCCAGGATGAGGACACGGCGACGATCAAATCGATCCGCGATCCAGCCGGCATAAGGACCGGTAAACACCATCGGGGCATAGCCAACGAAACCCGTGATGCCGAGCCATACTCCGCTACCCGTGATGTTGAAAACAACAATGGGAACGGCCACGTTTTGTAACCAAGTTCCGCTGGAGGAAAGAAGGCTTGAACCCCAAAGCAGGCGAAAATCGCGATAGCGAAAGGCGACGAACGAACCACCTTTCACAATATCCACGCCCCCAAAAGTTCGTCTCGCCGTTCAAACCATTCGCGTTCGACAATGCCGAAGCGAAAATGATCTTCCCACGCGCCGTTGATCTCTAAAAATTCGACGGCCAACCCTTCTTGGCGGATACCCAGTTTTTCAACCACACGCAGGGATTTGTCGTTACGGGGAACGATCGCAATTTCGATGCGATGAAGATGCAATTCCTCAAAGGCATAACGCAAAACCGCTACCACCGCTTCGGGGGTGTAGCCGTGTCCCGCATGTTGGCGAGCGATCCAGTAGCCGATTGTTCCCGATTGAAAGGGGCCGCGCTGAACGGAGGTGAGATTCACTTCACCGGCGAACTGACCGTCGACAAAAACACCGAAGGCATAGCCAATTCCTAATTGCCGCTCTCGCTGACGCGCATTACAACGAACCGCGAATGCATCTTTATCGCGCACGGCATCGGGAACACCGGGCGGTCGCGATGGTTCCCAAGGTAAAAGCCAATCTTCATTATCGAGTCGCACTTCACGCCAAGCGTGAAAATCGCCCGTTACGAGTGGGCGTAAGACAACACGACGTCCGAACAAATTGGTCACCGTTTGATACTAAAGGTTTTGCAATGACGTCGGTGAACTTCCGCTGCGCAGAAGTAAATCAAGCGTGTTCGCTACGAAAGCAGTGACATTGCCAAACCATCGAGGATGTCGGCTTCAGAAACAACGCATTCGCTAAAGCCAAAGCGACGCATGATCATCACCAGCACACATAATCCACCCACAATGACATCAGCACGCTGTGGTTCGAGTCCGGGATTAAATTTCCGTTCTTCAACCGATTCAGTCGCCAATGTTCTAAAGACGTCTTCCACTGCCGCTTTCGTTAAAACAAAATGATGGACCTTGTCGCGGTCATATTCCGGCAATCCTTGTTCCACCATGGCAGTGTTGCTAACCGTTCCCGCTAAACCAACAAACGTTTTCGCTTGCGGTGCATCCGGGACTTCGCGCAAAACATCGTCGAGATGAATATCGATAACGGATAACGCCTGGGAAAGCTCTTCGGGAAGCGGTGGATCACTCACGAGCCACGCTTCGGTCATGCGCACGCAGCCCATATCAACGGAAATTGTTTGTTCGGCATTTTCTGTGCCGTAAACAAATTCGGTGGAACCGCCGCCGATATCACAAACTAAAAATGGACCGAGGTCTGCATTTAGATCAGCCGTTGCGCCCAAAAAGGAAAGTCGCCCCTCTTCCTCTCCACTCAAAAGTTCAGGACGTACACCCAAAATTTGTTCGGCCGCATTAAAGAATTCATCGCGGTTTTTGGCGTCACGGGATGCGGACGTCGCCGCCATACGAATTTTTTGCACATTGTTTCGATCAATAACTTCTTTGTATTCACGCAATACCGACAAGGTTCGCTCGATCGCTTCGGGATCGAGCATTCCCGTGGCGTCAACACCTTGGCCAAGACGAGTGATCCTCATCAAGCGTTCAATCTGGGCTTTCCCGTCGGTGATGAGAAGTCGAACCGAATTAGTTCCGCAATCAATCGAAGCAACATTCACCGTCGGATCCTTTCAGGCCAGCGACCATCAACAATTCCCATTTGCACCAGTTGTTGATGGGTCCACTCACCAACATCATCATTGCCGCCCGCCAACCAAAACGCATAGTGGGCGTGCAAACATTTCACGCCCACTCGGGTGCCGCCCACTCCGCCGGTTGGGACATGCAGCGCAGTTTCACGGTCGATAAAAGAGTTTCGTTCATGGGCATAAGCGTCGTGAATCTCAGCCATCCGGTCGAGTCCAACTTCAACTTCGACGCGATCAACGCCACCTTCGGATTCAATTGTGCCGATAGCCGAGCGCGCTTGCGGATCGCAAAGCCAATACAACGTGGGCATTGGCGTGCCGTCGTACAAAAACGGATGGTTACGCACTACTACCGGGTCACCATTGGGGCGACGCACAACTACAACGAAGTCGCCCATCGGTGCGCGGCCCAAAAGTTGAGCCACGCGTTCTGAATCGCTACTTACTTTGTCATTCACGAACGACGACGGCGACGGCGAACTAACCCATAGACCACGGCGGCCGCAATGGCTACGCCCAAAATCGGAGCGGCGCGTTTCAACAAAGGAGATCCAGCCGAACCTAAAAGATCAATTGCCTCTGGTTCGGGTTGATCAATTTTGCGCACCGTTGGTTCGTTCGACTCTGGCGTTGCCGACGGAGCCGAAGTAGGCGCACTGGCCGCCACGACCGCTTCGGCTTCTTTCACCACAGCCGCGGCGTCATCAACCAAAACTGTCTGTTCAAGATTGTCAACGAATTGGCTCAAAATTTTGGCGCTCACATCAGCCAACACACCGCGACCAAATTGCGCCACTTTTCCTGTCACCGTGAGATCAGTGGTAACCGTTACTTGAGTTCCGCCGGCGGCGCTTTCTAATTGCGCCGTAATGGTGGCACTGGCATTTCCTTGACCACGCGTATCGCGACCCGATGCTTCTAAAACGGCTTTCATGGCCGCATCATCGCGCTGCACAAAAACGGCTTTGCCTTTGTACTGCGCTTGGATCGGACCGACTTTGACTTTCACGACACCGCGAAATTCGTCGCCTTCAATTTCTTGCAATTGCGCGCCCGGTAAACAGGGAGCGATTCGTTCCACATCGGTCAATACTTTCCACGCCACTTCCGGCGGAACGCTGACCGAAAACGTGTTGATCAATTCCATTGTTCAAGATCCTCCCGGGTGTCGATATCGCGCCCGTCGCCTTGGCAGGCTAGTTCCCCCACCAACTCGGGCCTCTGTCGCATTAGTTCACGGGCTCCATAATCTCCCGCACCATCCAACAACGGCCAAACAGATGCCGCCAGCCGCACTGGATTGCCCCGCTCACCGTTATACGTCGCCACCAAAATCGGCCACGAGGAATCGCCGGCCAAAGCCCGCCAACACGAGGGCTCGACCGCCGGTTGATCAGCGAGACCAACCACCACCGCCTCCATGCCGTCTTGTTGCGCTTGATCAAGGGCGACACGGAGCGAACTCCCCATACCCGATGCCCAATTGTTATTCACCAATTCGCAAATTGGTGGTGGGCAAAATTCGGCTAATGGCACTGGCCCAGAAACGACGTAGATGGCAGAAAAAACATTGGCCTCGCGCACAGCATCAAGCGCATGGGAAAGCAACGGGCGACCATGTAAATGCGCCAGAACTTTATGGTCGGGACCAAAGCGACGAGACTCGCCGGCGGCCAAGATCACCGCAGCAATTGCCATCAGTCCAGTTAATCAGTTCAGCCAGAGAACGGCACAACCTGACCGGCTACTGTTTAGTTGGCGTCGATTACGGGCCGAAGGGGGATCATGCAAATCAAGGTCACTGTGAATGGTGAAACCCATCAAAGTGAGGTCGAACCTCGCACATTGCTCGTTCATTATTTACGCGATTCACTCGGTTTAACCGGCACCAATGTGGGTTGCGATACATCGTCATGCGGCGCGTGCACCATTCATGTCAACGGCGAATCAGTGAAATCCTGCACCATGTTGGCGGTTCAAGCCGACGGCACTGATGTCACCACCATTGAAGGTCTGGCCAACGGCGATCAACTGCATCCCATGCAACAAGCATTTCAACAATGCCATGGCCTGCAATGCGGTTATTGCACGCCGGGAATGGTGATGGCCGCCATTTCGTTACTCGACGAAAATCCATCACCCACCGAACAAGATGTGCGTATTGGTTTAGAAGGAAATCTTTGCCGTTGCACCGGCTATCACAACATTGTGAAAGCCGTTTTGGCCTGCGCTGAAGGCGAGGTGCGCGCATGATCCCCGCCGCTTTCGATTATCAACGCGCCGATAGTGCCGATGCCGCTCTTGCTCTCCTTAATGAACACGGTGATGAAGCCAAACTTTTAGCCGGCGGTCATTCGCTTCTTCCGTTAATGAAATTGCGCTTAGCCGCACCCGAAGTTCTTATTGATGTGGGCCGTCTCGATGACCTTCGTTATATCCGCGAGGAAGGCGACGTCATTGCCATTGGTGCTCTCACCCGTCATCGTGATTTAGAAACGAGCGCGCTACTAAAGCAACAAGCGCCGCTGCTTGCTCATGCCGCATCTCATGTAGGCGATCCGCAAGTACGTCATCGCGGCACCATCGGCGGTTCATTGGCGCACGCCGATCCTGCTTCCGATTTGCCGGCCGTGGCGTTAGCCATGGGCGCCACCATTGTCGTGCGTGGCCAAAGCGGTCAGCGCGAAATTCCCGCCGATCAATTCTTTCTTGGCTTTTTGGAATCAGCCATGGACCCCACCGAGTTAATGGTGGAAATTCGTTTTCCTAAATTGGGAGCACATGGTTGGTCGTTCCAAAAGTTCAACCGACGCGCCCAAGACTGGGCCATCGTTGGCGTGGCCGCCGTTCATGGCGCGCAACATACTGGCGTGGCGTTAGTGAATATGGGTTCGACTCCAATCCTTTCCACTGCCGTTTCCAATGCCGTGAAAAGCGGAGCTTCCGCCGTTGATGCGGCGGCGCTGGCCGCTGATGGCACCGAAGCACAAAGCGATATCAACGCCTCCGTTGAATACCGTGAACATCTCGCCCGTGTACTTGTACGTCGCGCTTTAGTTGAATCTGGCGTGTAATTAGTGCAACGAACCGGTGGCATCGCGTAGCGATGCTGCTTGGCGACCGGTACGCACAGCAATTATTTCCGCACATATCGCAATAGCGGTTTCTTCTGGCGTTCTTCCACCCAGATTCAACCCAATTGGTGCATGCAAGCGCGCCGCCACTGCATCCAAATCGGCTCCGGCTTCGCCTAAACGCTTCATACGTTCTTCTGAAGTACGACGACTGCCCATGGCGCCGATATAACCAACCTCGGTTTGCAACGCCGCCATGACTGCCGGAACATCAAACTTGTGATCGTGAGTCAGCACACAAATTGCATCACGACCGGTAAGAGTAGAACCAACTTGTTCTAAATATTTATGAGGCCATTGCACGATGACTTCATCGGCTTTTGGAAACCGGCGCTTTGTGGCGAATACCTCACGGGCATCGCAAACGGTGACGGTATAACCCAAGAGTTTGGCGACGTTTACTAACGCGGCAGTGAAATCAACAGCACCGAAAATCACCATGCGCGGTGGTGGCGCAAAACATTCAAAGAAAACTGCGACATCGGTTTCACGCGCTTGACCTTGGAAACCGTAATGACGAACGCTCGTGCGCCCGGCGGCCAATTCGCCAAGCAAATCGCGAATAACAACGCGATCAAGATCGGGATCACCGAACGAGCCCTGGGGTTCGACAAACTCCCCTACAAAAATCTTCGCTCCAACCGATGGACCTTCAATCACCGTGGCGATAGCCACGGGATGGTGTTGTTCGATTTCATTACGCCACAGTGAAAACAAATCCATCTCACCAATCCAATGGTTCTATGAAGAGATGGACAGTTCCGCCGCAAGTTAAGCCAACGGCAAATGCTTCATCGTCGCTATAGCCAAACGTGACCATACGTCGTTCACCGGATTCCATAATTTGCAAAGACTCGGCGACGACCGCACCTTCAACGCAACCACCCGATACTGATCCCGCCACTTCACCGTTATCGGCGACGGCCATAGCGGCGCCCGGGAGACGCGGACCGGAACCTTCAATATCAACGACGCGGGCAATAACAATACGACGGCCATCTTTTCGCCATCGATCGATATCACCAATGAGTTCTTTCACCGTTACCTCTTTATGCCCGCAATTACATCCGAGAGAGTATGTAAAGAAGAAAACGAATGCCCTTCCACAAACTCATCGACAAAGGGTAACGCCGTTGCCATCCCTTTCGCGAGGGGCTCATAACCTTCGCCCCCTTTTAACGGATTAACCCAAATAACGCTTGCAGCGGCGCGCTGCAGACGCGTCATTGATTCGGCCAACAATTCGGTATCGCCCCGATCCCAACCGTCCGACAAAATCACCACCACCGCACCGCGGGCGAGATTCCCCCAATCGGTCATAAATTGCGCCAACGATTCACCAAGCCGCGTTCCGCTGGCCCAATCAGTCACTGCATCGGCCGCAGCCGCAACGGCCGCGTCTGCATTTCGTTGTTCCAATTGGCGAGTAACGCGCGTAAGGCGCGTTCCCATTAAGAAAACCTCAATTGATCCTCGGGAAAGTACTGCGGCGTGAGCGAAACGCAATAATGCTCGGGCATACGGTTCCATCGATCCGCTGATATCAGCGCACAGAACTAAACGCCGCGGTACTTTGCGATAATCGTTGCGGTGTTGATGCACTAATTCTCCGTCAGTAGCCATCGATGCTTTCAACATGCTGCGTAAATCGAGTTGACCGCCACCGTGGCGTGTTGGTTTACGGCGACGTGATCGACGTAAGGGACGAGCTACCCGCAAGCGTTCAATTAACGCGTAAATTTCCTGCTTTTCCTCATCGCTCAACTCGCCGATATCGGCTTTTTGCAAAATTTCAACGCGACTGAATCGAGCCACTTCCGATGACGAATCTGCCTCGTCGACAACGGGAGGCATTTCCGTTTCCTCGTCCGGATACTCCATAACCAAAGGAACAGGATCTGTCGCTCCGATCGAGATTTCATCTTCGGCCAAAATCCATTGACGGAAAACTTCATCGTAAATGGCGATTTCCTTCTGGTTATGCGCCAAATTCACGCGCCCCGCCCAATAAATCGAATGGGTGGTGTCATCTAATTGTCCAAGCGATTCGACGAAAGCAAGAGTCGAGCCAATGGGGACATTCACTCCGGCACGCCGCAACCGATCAACTAGTGAAAGTGGTTGTCGTGTGGCGAGCATGAGCGACTAACTCTGTTTTTTGGCGTCGGCTACTAACGCCGAGAAGTCGGCCGCCATAACCCGATCAGCATCTTCGTGATACTTGATGGCCGCACCCATGGATGCCGCGGCCGTTTGCGCATCTAGTTCAGTTCGGGAAAGAGCGCAGATCGCCTCTACCCAATCGATTGTTTCGGCCACGCCAGGCGGTTTGTACAAACCTAAGTTACGAATCTCGGCCACTAATTGCGCCACTTGGCGAGCCAACACCTCGTTGGCATTGGGAACTTTACGCAAAACAATTTCGGTTTCTTGTTCGATCGAAGGATGATCAACCCAGTGATAAAGGCACCGACGCTTTAATGCGTCATGCACATCGCGCGTGCGATTCGATGTCAACACCACTATTGGCGGAGTTGCCGCCTTCACTGTTCCTAATTCAGGAATAGTGACCGTCCAGTCGGAAAGAATTTCCAAAAGGAACGCTTCAAACTCATCATCGGCGCGATCGATTTCATCGATTAACAGCACTGCAGGTTGGGTTCGTTGCGCCGAAATGGCCTGCAATAGCGGACGACGCAACAAAAAACGTTCGCTATAGAGTTCACCCTCTAATCGTTCCCGCTCCGCCGCTTCACGTGACTCTTCGCCAGCCGCTCGTAAATGCAATAACTGACGGGGATAATCCCATTCATAAAGTGCTTGCGAGACATCAATACCTTCATAACACTGCAACCGAATGAGATCAGTGCTTAACCAATCGGTCAACACCTTGGCGACTTCAGTCTTACCCACGCCCGGTTCACCTTCTAAAAACAGCGGGCGCGAAAGTGTCATAGATAAAAACACTGCCGTGGCCAGCCCTTCATCGGCTATGTAGCCGCGCTCAGAAAAGCCTTTCACCACTTCGTCGACTGAAGCCGGTTTCATCACGAGGAAAGGCTAGCGGTAAACGCTGTGATTAGAGCATTGTTAGCCGCGAAGGAAAAGGAAATAGAAAACAGCAAACATGCCCACCGTGACACCGATAGATGCCACCAACGTCCACTTTGCTGAACTTTGCCAACGCACCTTTTCGGCCGGCTTTTCTCGACGGCGAGGATTAATTGGCTGAGTCATGGGAGCACTTTCATCATTGATGAATCGCTCGCCAGACGCGTTCAGATGAAAGAGGCATATCAAGATGACGAACGTTGAATGGGCTCAACGCGTCACAGACAGCACTTTGCACCGCCGGCGTTGCGCCAATCGTTCCGGATTCGCCAATACCTTTGGCACCAAGCGGATTTACCGGTGATGGAGTCTCTAACGGAACCAATTCAAAATTTGGTAATTCCGCAGCCGAAACCATGGCGTAATCAGCAAGATTTGCCGTGAGTGGATTTCCATCTTCGTCGTACATCATGTGCTCATAAAGCGCTTGGGCTACTCCTTGCGCAATTCCACCATGACGCTGACCTTCAACGATTAACGGATTAAGGATCCGACCAGCATCATCACAAGTGATAATGCGACGTAGTTGCACGCGACCAGTTTCAGTATCCACTTCTACTACCGCGACATGCGCGCCGAAGGGGAAAGTCGCGGCTTCGGATGTAAACGTCAAAGCCGCCTCACAAGTTTGTTTGGCCGCGACCTCTTCCCAAGAACGAGTGATTGACGGAGATCCGGCAACATGGAACGCACCGCGATCAGCATCAAGAACGACATCGTCCACGTTGGCTTCTAATAAGTCGGCAGCCACTTGGCGTGCGGCATCAACAACTTGTCCGGTTGCGGTCCAAACTGCCGAACCACCAAGTTGCAACGAACGCGAACCAAATGTTCCATGACCTTCATCTACGCGATCGGTATCACCAGCGACTACTTCGATTCGATCCATCGGGATGCCGGTGAGATCGGCGGCCAACATTGCCCAAGCCGTGTTATGGCCTTGACCGTGTGATGACGAGCCAGTGAAGACCGTTAGTGAACCATCGCCGTTCAATGCCACTTTGGCGAATTCACCTTGACCGCCACCGGGACCAGCAGTGATCTCAACATAAATCGCAACGCCGATTCCTAATTGCACCGGATCATTTGCGGCGCGTCGTTGCGCTTGTTCAGCGCGTAAAGCCGAATAGTCACTAGCCACTAACGCAGCATCTAGCGCGGCCACATAATCGCCGCAGTCATAGACCGCGCCCGTGAGTGTCGTATACGGAAATTGTTCTTTACCAATAAGGTTTTTCCGACGAACATCGGCCGGATCGAGACCAATTTCGGCCGCAAAGAGATCCATCGCCCGTTCGATGGCCGCGCAGGCTTCGGGACGACCAGCACCGCGGTAGGCCTCAATTGGTGTTGTGGTGGTGATCACGCTTTTTACATTGCATTCAACGCGATCGATTTGATAGGTGCCTTGCGCCATCGTGCGTGTCATGAAAGGCAAAAACGTTCCCATGGATGGATAAGCGCCCGTGTCTTGAATGACGGTGAGGCGATAGGCCGTCACATTCCCATCGCGGGTTCCACCAATTTCCACGCGATGCAATTGCCCGCGTCCATGCGGCATGGACACCATTGCTTCCGAACGTGTCTCGGCCCAACGCACCGGCTTGCCAACTTTGCGCGACACCCACGGCAATAAGGCTTCATCAGCCTGAACATTGATCTTGGCGCCGAAACCTCCACCCACCGCTGGAGCAACGATGCGCAAACCATCAGGATCCAAACCGTAAATTCCCGCCATCTTTCCTTTAACACCATGAGGCGCTTGAGTGGAAAGGAACATGACTAGACGTCCGTCTTGCCAAGTGCAGGCCACACCACGTGGTTCCATCGGACAAACATTGAGTCGTTGATTGACAAGGTCTTCGCGCACAACAACTTCACAACCATCAAATAAGTCGGCGGCTTCGCCCAAATTCATTTCTAACGCGGTGTTTGTTCCATGCGCCGGATGAATGATCACTCGATCACTGGCAGCGTCGAGCAGATCAACAACCGCATCGAGTGGTTCGTAATCAATGATGACAAGTTCCGATGCGTCATATGCCGCTTCTTTGGAGGTCGCCACAATTACGGCGATTGCTTCACCAACAAAACGAACAACGTCTTTGGCTAACCACGGGCGTCCGACTGCTTCAGGAATCATGCCTGGGATGGCCATGGGATATGCGTTGAGACCATCAGCTTCAATATCGGCGGCAGTAAACACCGCAACGACGCCGTCGGCCTGCGCTGCCTCGGTGACATCGAGTTCAGTGATGGTGGCATGCGCAATTGTTGATCGCACAAAATGCACATGTAACGCGCCATCCAAAAGCGGATCGTTGAGATCGGCGGTGTAACGCGCTTCACCGGTAAGAAAAGCCGGATCCTCACGTCGTAGTACACGGGTGCCCATCACACTCATTTGTCACTCCCCCACAACTTCGGCTCGCCCCAATCAGCCAACCTGCAAGCAGATTAGTAGTTACCCAGCGAGGGGCCCATGCGGAGCGACTTTAACGATTAAGCGTTGTGCCAAGTTGATTGAAAGGCCAAGCATCAGGAACCCGCACCGGATCGGTGGCTGGCGGGAGTACGTGGTACACCTCTTCGCCAGCCTTGGCGTAGCCATATTTCTCACGGGCTAAACGTTCAATTTCAGAATCGGTACCCAGTGCTTCGATTTGGGCTTCGGCATCAGCATTGGCCTGCTCTAATTCATTGAGTCGCGCCTCGGCTGAAGCAACCGTGCGACGTTGATCAAGGAAGGTACGAGTAGGGAAAGCGCCCAACGCCAAAGCGCTGATCGTAACGACCAGCAAAATCACCGGCACCACAAAGCGGGCGGCGCGAAGCGGGCTTGTCGCCATCAGCGACGCGCGGCCTTTCGCAGTGCACTGGCACCCCAGAACGCGGCACCTTCACCGAGGTCATCTTCAATACGTAACAACTGGTTGTACTTCGCCACGCGATCACTACGAGCCGGCGCACCGGTTTTAATTTGTCCGCAATTAGTGGCAACCGCTAAATCAGAAATAGTGGTGTCTTCAGTTTCACCAGAGCGATGCGACATCACTGCGGTGTAACCATTACGCACCGCCATACCAACTGAATCCAGCGTTTCGGAGAGTGACCCAATTTGGTTGACCTTTACCAAAATTGAATTCGCTACTCCAGCATCGATGCCGCGTGAAAGCCGTTCAACATTGGTGACAAATAAATCATCACCAACTAGTTGCACTCGGTCACCTAGCGCTTGCGTTAACTGCGCCCAACCGTCCCAATCTTCTTCGGCCATGCCGTCTTCAATCGAGACAATCGGATACTTCGCACAGAGGTCACTTAAGTAGCCGACCATCTCAGCGGTGCTGAGTGTGCGATTTTCGCCAGCGAGCACATAGGAGCCATCGCGATAAAACTCAGTCGACGCAGCATCTAACGCAATGGCGATATCAGTACCCGGCGTGAATCCGGCCTTTTCAATCGACTCAAGCAGCAATTTCACCGCTTCTTCGTTGGAGGCCAAGTTGGGGGCGAAACCACCCTCATCGCCAATGGCCGTTGCCAGGCCGCGCTCATGAAGAACTTTCTTTAACGTGTGATACGTCTCGGTTCCCCAACGTAACGCTTCGCGAAACGACGGAGCACCGATTGGCATAATCATGAACTCTTGAATGTCGACATTGTTATCGGCGTGTTCACCGCCGTTTAAAACATTCATCATGGGAACAGGCAACACATGCGCGTTCGTTCCGCCAACATAGCGATAGAGCGGAACACAAAGTTCATCAGCGGCAGCGCGTGCTACGGCGAGCGAGACACCGAGAATGGCATTTGCACCTAAACGACTTTTGTTGTCGGTACCATCGAGGCCCAGTAACACGCGATCGATATCGCGCTGATCGAGAGCATCGAAACCGATTAACGCGTCGTAAATTTCGCCTTCAACATTGGCAACAGCCTGTTGCACACCTTTACCGAGGTAACGCGCACCGCCATCACGAAGTTCCGTCGCTTCGAAAGCGCCGGTAGAGGCACCCGAAGGGACCATCGCCCGACCGGCAGCACCCGATTCCAAAATGACCTCAACTTCGACAGTGGGGTTTCCCCGGCTGTCGAGAACCTCACGGCCAACGATGTGCTCGATGATGCTCATTCCACTGCTTCCTGATCTCTTCGGTCCCGAATTGCTTCTGATTAGTTTTCCACGCCGGCGCGCGCCGGTAGTGGACTAATTATCTGATTGCTCTAGTTCAGCACTTCTCGCGCGATTTCGGTAGTGCACCGCGGTGGCGCGTAAAGCAGTCTCTGGATCGATACCGACGCGACGAATCTCATCAACCAACGCGAACAACAGTTCGCCGGTTGAACGATCGTCCGGTGAGGCCGAAAATGCCGCTAGAGCGTCGGCGAAATTTGGCTTTTCCGGCATCGTCACCGTTTCGCCAATCACATTGGCTTTGCTCTGAACCTTTAACGCAAACAGCAAAGCGGGAATCGCATCGGGAACACCATCAAAAACGCTTTCGCGTCCTTTTTCGGCTTTCTTAATTTGTTCCCAATTCCGAACAACATCGCTGGCGCCGTCAATCTGACCATCGTTGGCCATCAATTGACGCGTGTCACTTTCAGGAAAAACATGCGGATGTCGTGAACGAAGTTTGTCATTCACCAATTTGGCGACATCGGCCACGGTGAACTGTCCTTGCTCGGCGGCCAAGCGCGCGTGAAACAAGATTTGAAAAAGGAGATCCCCTAGTTCTTCAGCCAAATTTTCATACGACTCAGGGTCATCGGTTAACTGATCAATGGCCTCAAGCACTTCGTAGGATTCTTCTAATAAATGCCGCCGCAACGATTCATGCGTTTGTTCGGCGTCCCACGGACACTGTTCACGCAAGATGTTCACCAATTCAACGAAATCGGAAAGTTCTCGGGCAATCGGCGCCGCTAAATGTGGAATCCAAATCGACGTGAGATGGTCAGCCTCAATGCGATCCATCTCAAGCCAGTTGATGGGAAAAACCCTCTCGTCCGGTAGTCCGAGACGTTGCAGCACAATCACATCGGAATCCGTCGACATTGACGGTTCAAAACCAGCGTCCAACGCCAATTTGATCTCGGAGAGAACTTCGGCGTTGTCGCATTGAGCCACCAGCAGTGGACCTCGCTCACCCGCCGCCTGCACCGCAAAACGATGACCATCGATCACGCGCACACTCTGGGCCACCGGATCGATACCTAGACGCGGCCAACTCAAATCGAGAAATGACAATGCCGGCAAAACTTCAATGGCAACGAGAGTTTGTTGTTGTAGAAGTTCGACCGTTCGTTCGGCAACTACGGGCGAACCGGGCACGACATAAACAACGTGACCATAGTGCTGGGCGAAACCAACGAGCGCAGAAACAATTGATTCGTAAACCGCTTCCAAGTTTTCGCTTTGCTCATAGAAATCGTCGAATGCGACAACATCCCAACCTCGTTGCGCAAATATTTCCGCCGCCGGATGACGCATCGTCCGCACGTAACGATGGGACACGGACGCCAAGACGTCGATTACTCCGGCGGTAATGAGATCCTGATCGCCAGGACCTAAACCAACCACGGTGATCCGTGGCGATTCCATCAAGGCGAAGGATTGATTGTGCTTGGCACCGTGGTCAGCGGAGTTGCCCCTGCTGGTGCTGTGATACGCGTGCGTGCATCGACATAGTCGCCGTAACGTCCATCAACCGAAATTGATGTGCGTTCCGCAGTAGCGATGAGTTCTGCGTTGAGAATGGTCTCGGCATTTTGCTGAATAAGCGTTTTCAATGTCGGCTTGAGTTGTTCAAAAGTGAGACGACCGCGGGCGGTCACCAAAATGATGTGATAGCCGTACGTCGTCCGCACCGGTTCACCGAGAACTCCAATTGGTTGCGTCCACGCCGCGTTATCAAATTCAGTAACGAATGTTCCACGGGGAGCGCATTCAAGCACACCGTCATTAATCGCTGATTGTGTGTCCTGGGAGTTAGCGCGAGCGACGGCACCAAAGTTGCTGCCACCCACAATTTGATTTCGCCAATTGGTGGCGCGAGTTAACGCATCGGCAAACTGAGCTTCCGTTGGTGTTTGATTGGGACTGCCCGATCCCGCCAGCGCCAAGATATGAGAAGCACAGACATAATCGGCATTGTCATATTGACTGCGCGTCGATTCATAAACCCGGCGTAAACCTTCATCGGTTTGTGCCTCGGTTAAAAGATTGGTGAGCAAAACTGTTTGTGCTGCCACACCTTCGATTAGTGACTTTTGCAATCCGGCCGGCAATTGACGAAATACCGAACCACTGGAACTGGTGAAATTTTGCTCGAGTTGAGTGGTGGCGGCGGCACGATCTTCATCGGTGACGGTAAGGCCCCGATCCTCAACTGCTTGACGCGCTAGGCGCAAACTCAATTGGTCATTTAGAAACGCCGCCGTAAACGAAGTGAGCCACGCCTCTCCATTCGATGATCGCAATTGCGATTGCCCATTCGAGGCTTCGTACACTTTGGCGAAACCATTGAGTTGTTCAGTGAAATCGGAATTACTTAGTGTCCAATTTCCTACCGTTAATGCCGATGGGTTGGTAGCCGAACAAGCGGATCCCAAAAGAGCGAGCGCAAGGAGAACTACCGAGATGAGGGAAAGTCGTTTTATCTTCACAGCGCTGATCACACTACCGAAGTCCCGTTGCCTCACCTAGTCAACGGCGTTTTCGGCACTCTCCCCTTCACCCATTAAGTCACCTAAAGCGGCCACGATGTCGTCAACCAGCGCATCAGCGGTGCGTAACGGGAGTTGCAATTGACCAATGTCCGCTTTGTAAATCGCGCCCTTATAGAGGCGGCCTAATCGGACTGTGGCCGAGGCCAGCAATTGCACCGGCGACATCTTCGCTACAAATTTCGGTCCGCCAAAACTCGGCCCTTTGGTCACCAACACTTCGGTGATCCCTAAGCGCACACATTCGGCTCGCAACTTGGCGACGGCAAGCAGGGCCTCGGCGGGTTCGGGAATCGGCCCGTAGCGGTCGAGCCATTCATCGCGCACATCATCAACATCCTTACGATTACGAACCGACGCCAGTCGTCGGTAAGCGTCAAGACGTTGATCTTCACGTTCGATGTAATCGGCTGGAATGTTCGCATCGAGCGGTAATTCGAGTTTGATCTCGGCCGGCTCAGCAACGGGTTCGCCTTTTAATTCCGCCACCGCTTCGGTGACCATTTGGCAATACAAGTCGTATCCCACCGCTGCGATATGACCGCTCTGCCCAGTGCCCAATAAGTTGCCGGCTCCACGTAATTCAAGATCGCGCATGGCGATACGAAATCCCGATCCCAATTCCGTTGCCTCGCCAATTGTCTTCAATCGTTCATAGGCCTGCTCACTTAACGATCGATCAGGCGGATAAAACAAATAGGCATAGGCGCGCGATTGCGAACGACCCACACGTCCTCGCAACTGATGTAATTGTCCGAGCCCTAAAAGATCGGCACGTTCGACAACCAACGTATTGACGGTGGGCATATCAATTCCCGACTCGATGATGGTGGTGCAAACCAAAACATCGAACTCGCCCTCCCAAAATTGCAGAACAGTCGACTCGAGTGTTCCTTCATCTAGTTGACCATGAGCCACCGCAATACGCGCTTCGGGCACAAGTTCACGTAAATGTGCAGCGGCCTTTTCAATTGATTGCACTCGATTGTGAACATAGAAGACTTGTCCATCGCGCAAGAGTTCCCGCCGAATTGCTTCAGCTACCGCCCGATCGTCGTATTCACCAACATAAGTGAGAATGGGTTGGCGTTCGGCCGGCGGTGTATTGAGCAAAGTTAAATCGCGAATACCCGTGAGGCTCATTTCTAACGTGCGCGGAATCGGTGTGGCACTGAGAGTCAGGACATCGACACCGACACGCATCGCCTTAATCGCTTCTTTGTGATTAACGCCAAATCGTTGTTCTTCATCGACAACTAATAAACCAAGATTTTTGAATTCGATATCGGCACCCAGAAGTCGATGCGTTCCAATAACAACATCTACTTCCCCCTGCTTGACCGCTTCGATCACACTCTTGGCCTGGCTAGCGGTGAGAAACCGACTGAGCACTTCAACGCGCACGGGGAATCCAGCAAAGCGTTCCGAAAAGGTTTGGAAGTGCTGCTGTGCCAGCAATGTTGTTGGCACTAAAACGGCGGACTGATAGCCGTCTTGGACTGCTTTAAAGACCGCGCGTAATGCAACTTCCGTTTTTCCGAATCCCACATCGCCGCAAAGCAAGCGGTCCATTGGCGAAGTTGATTCCATATCGCCCTTAATTGCATCCACCGCAATTTTCTGGTCGGGCGTTAATTCATATGGGAACGACTCTTCCAGTTCCGTTTGCCATGGTGTGTCGAGAGCAAAAGCATGGCCCGGAGTATGCACACGTCGTTGATAAAGAACCACGAGTTCTTGCGCAATTTCGGTAACTGCTTGTCGAACCCGCGCTTTTGCCCGTTGCCATTCGCCCGTGCCCAGTCGACTGAGTGAAGGTGAGTCACCACCGGTATAGGGACGAACCGCGTCAATTTGATCGCTGGGTACGTAGAGACGGTCATCACCGCGATATTCCAAAAGCAGATAATCACGTTCAACACCACTAATGGCTCGTTGCACCATGCCGCCATAGCGGGCCACGCCGTGTTGATAGTGGACGACATAATCGCCAATAGAGAGATCATCGAAATGACCTTGTCCACTTGAATTGCGCGGCTTCGCTTGACGATGCGCACGACGACGTCCAGTGATGTCGGCTTCGGTAAGTAAAGCGACACGCGCCGCCGGCAAACGAAAACCGCGATCAACGGAACTTACGACGATATGGCCACCCGGCTCGGCGCAACTGCGCTTTTCACGTTCGTCGTAATCGAGATCAACACCCTTTTCGGCCATCAGTTTTTGGAGGCGGTCAGCCGACCCGCTTCCTTCGGCCGCCAGCGTGACCGTCCAGCCTTCGGCCAACAGATTTTGTAATTGCTGAACAAGTTGTGATCCGTCACCAACGACTTGCCCCCAACCACTCGCTTCAACGGCGGCGGTATCAGGTGAATCCGGAGCATCCAACACTGTGAGCATTGGCGCGTCGGTATTTTCTAAAAGGTTGTCGAGTTCAATATGCAACATCGGGAATGTTTCATTATCAACATCCCAAGTCGTCGCCAACGCTTTCGCTAAGTCTTGTTCTTCGGCACGAATATCATTGGCGCGATCGCGTAGTCGCCGTGGTTCCACTAAAACCAATTGCGCATCGCCCGATAAAAGTTGCAACACCGATGGTGCATCGCCATCCACTAACCACGGAAGCCAACTTTCCATTCCTTCGAAGAAAAAGCCCGCACTGAGTTTTTCCCATTGCTCTCGCCCCCAAGGTTCGGCGGCGATTAATTGCTCCGCTCGGCTCCGCACATTCTCGGTAGGCATAAGTTCGCGCGCCGGAAAAATCTGCATGACGTCGATTGGCTGCGTTGTGCGCTGAGTCGCGACGGCAAATTCAGTAAGGCGATCGACTTCATCTCCCCAAAGATCAATTCGAAAAGGCGAGTCAGCCGTACTGGGATAGATATCAACGATTGAGCCGCGCACGGCAAACTCGCCGCGATGCTCAACTTGGATTTCCCGTCGATAACCGAAAGCCACAAGTCCTTGCACGAACTGTTCGACATCAATTGAATCGCCGCGTTGAATTGTTAGAGGTGCAACAAGTTGCGCGTCGGGACTCAGACGTTGAATTAAAGCGCGTACCGACGTCACGAAAAATTTCGGCGCATCATGCTGCAATCGCCATAACGAACGCAGACGACGACCCATGGTTTCGACCGAGGGACTCACGCGTTCAAATGGCAACGTTTCCCAGCCAGCAAAAACATCCACCTGATCGTTTCCGCAGAAGGCACCAATGTCTTTGGCTAATCGCTCGGCTTCGGCCGTAGTGGGCACGATCAACACATAGGGCGAGCGCTCGCTTTGTTGGCCAAGAGCTGCCAGAGCGATTGCCCGCGCCGCAGTTGGCACCGCCAACGTGGCAAGTCGTCGACCAGCCACCTGACGTAAGCCAGGTTCAGATTCAAGTAATGGAAGGAGCGGGGCGAGAGGCAGTGACCTCAATAGTGATTTCGGTGGCAATTTCGGCGATGGTTTCGGTACGTGGAGTCGTTAGAACAATCAGTTTTTCAAGGCGGAACTAGCGCGCCTTTGGCCCGAATTGCGAGCAACCGGGTAGGTGCAGCCTAGGTCGCCTCCGCTCCGGTCTCGTTCGGCCGACGAATGTCACAGTCCCCCCGACGAAGGCCCAAAGATAAAAAAGTGCCAGTGATTGCATTAAGGGCGCGAAAAGGTGTCAACTAGCAGACGTATGACTTCTCTAGAACAGTCAGGCCCTTCGGCCGGACCATCTCCGCTGCCTTCCACGGCGAACGTGGATATTCCTGAATCTCGATCATTTCGAGTGAAATCAAAAATTTTGGGAAGACCACTTCATACTGATCAATTAGCGCATGAGAAACTCGGCAAGCCAACTGGTCTTGCCGTTTTTGCTAGTGACAATCTTTCGTCCGCGGCGTACGCAACCGAAGAAATTTTGCACACGCTTCTTATCGCCGGCATTGGTCTGGTTGCGTTCGACTACGTGTTACCAATCACCTTCGCCATGATCGGCGTGCTCATTATTTTGGTTTTGAGTTATCGCCAAACGATTAAGGCGTACCCCTCAGCGGGCGGCGCCTACATCGTTACTAAAGACAATCTCGGAGTTTTGCCGGCACAAGTTGCCGGCGTTTCGTTGTTAACCGATTACATCTTGGTAGTTGCCGTTTCCGTTTCTGCTGGCACGGCTGCCATCTACTCGGTCTTTGATGGTCTCTATCCGTACCGCGTACCAATTGCTATCGGTTTCATTGCGCTCGTTGCTCTGGGCAACTTACGCGGCGTTAAAGAATCGGGACGAATTTTCGCCGTCCCCACCTACGCCTTTGTGGTGGCCATGGCGTTGATGATTGGTTACGGCCTTTGGAAGGCTGGATTCGGTGGCGGAATTCAGCAGATTCCGATCGAAGCCATGGACGAATCGCAACAACATGAAGCACTCAGTGTGGGCGCGGTCGGTTGGTTCCTCGTGTTGCATGCCTTTGCCTCCGGCGGTGCTGCCGTAACCGGCGTTGAAGCAATTTCCAATGGCGTACCGGCGTTTCGCGAACCATCGTGGAAAAACGCGTCGAAAACATTGGTCATCATGGGTTCGATGTTGGGTGTGATGTTTCTCGGCATCTCTTGGCTGGCCTCGCAATTGCACACCATTCCCGTCCAAGGAAAAACGGTTATTGCGCAAATTGCACAAGGTGTCTACGGAGATTCCGGTTTTGGTGATGCGATGTTTGTCTTTACCCAGTTCGCCACCATGTTGATTTTGATCATGGCGGCCAATACTGGTTTCGCTGACTTTCCGCGGCTCGCGTCTTTCCAGGCTGAAGATTCGTTTTTACCGAAACAACTCACCAAGCGTGGACATCGCTTGGTGTATTCAAACGGAATTTTGGCGCTTTCTGGTTTGGCCGCCATTTTGGTTGCGGTTCTCGGTGCCGATGTCACACGGTTGATTCCGCTTTATGCCGTAGGCGTTTTCACCAGTTTCACGCTCTCGCAATTAGGTATGGCTCGTCGCCATTTACGTTTGCGCGAAAAAGGCTGGCGTTTCGGTTTAGCCATTAATGGTTTCGGCGCTTTGGTAACCGCCGTTGTCACGCTCGTTATCAGTGCCACCAAATTTCTCGATGGCGCATGGGTCATCATCTTGATGATTCCTGTTTTTGTCTGGATCGTTGTTCGACTCAATCATCAATATGAAGCAGAAAAGGCCGAACTCGAAGAAGATGCAGAGCGGGCGGCCACTGCTCCGGTTCTGCGCAACCACGCCGTTGTCGTATTGATTGACAAAGTCGATCGCACCAGCGCACGTGCATTGCAATATGCGCGTACGTTGAGTCCCAATACATTGCGCGCCGTTCATATCGCCGTTGCACCCGATCGTGCAGATATTTTGGCCAAAGAATGGAGTGAATTGGCCCTGGCGAGTTTGCCGCTTGATATTCGCGCCTGTCCCGATCGACGTATTAACCGTTCAGTTCTGGAAGTGGTTTCTGAACTCGCCGCCGATGGCGATACAGAAGTAACGGTGCTGATCCCACGCCGTGAATATCGTTCGGCATGGCATCGTCTCTTACACGACCACACCGCTGACGATATTGCGAAAGCGTTAGCCGACGTTCCCCATGCCAACGTAACGTTCGTGCCGTATCACCTCACGCGTTCGTCCCATGGACAAAAAATTCACAAAGTAGAACCTGGATCAATGTCCGGAACTGAAGGAATGCATCACTGAAATGGGCTTGTTCACCAAACGTAAGTCGGTCGATCAACTCGAACAAGAACGACATGCCGATGAGCTTCATCAGTTAGCGCAGTTGGCATTCCAAGGGATTACACCAATCGCAGAAACAAAATGGCGAGATCGCGTAAAGGTTGCCGGTCATGTCAAAGCAATGCGCGTACAACCATGGGCCGAACAAGTTGATGGCCTTGAACTAACGCTCACTGATTCGACCGGTGGCATCACATTGGTGTTTTTCGGTCGGCGACGTATCGGCGGCATTCAATTGGGTTCGAAAATGATGGTCGAGGGAACAACGAGTGAGCATCATGGTTTGCTCACCATTTTGAATCCGCAATACCAACTACTCCCGAATGAAATAGATCTGCCCTTTTAATTACTGCGGCGTCTATTTACGTTCGTTAACACGATTCATTGCTGAGCCGACACCATCAGAAATGATCAGTTCCACCGCGTCGGCCGCATCGACAATGGCATTGGCCAGAACTTGTTGATCGGACTTATTCATGCGGCTTAAAACGTAATCAGCGCCGGCCCCTTTTTGTGCCGGTCGGCCAACGCCAATACGCACTCGAATAAATGAGTCATCGGAGAGATGGGATTTAATCGACCGCAATCCGTTATGTCCCGCCAAGCCGCCGCCGACTTTGATGCGGACAGTACCCATCTCTAAATCGAGTTCGTCATGAACGACGATTAATTGCTCGGGAGTTTCAATGCCATAGCGGCGAACGAGCGGCCGCACCGATTCACCCGAAAGATTCATGTAGGTGGTCGGCTTGGCGATGGCTACCCGTTTCGAAGCAATACGCACTTCATCAACTAATGCTTTTTCTTTTCCAGCCCGTAACGAACCGTTATGCCGGCGCGCCAATTCATCGATAACCGCAAAGCCGGCGTTATGGCGCGTTTTGTCGTATTCGGCGCCGGGATTGCCGAGTCCTACAACGAGAACATCAGACGGAGTCCCGCGTCGATCGCGCGCTCCGAAAACCACTTAGTCGGCCGCAGCCTCTTCGCTTGCCTCTCCACCTTCAGATGCAGCGTCTGCTCCACCTTCAGCAGCCGATTCACCGCCAGCTTCGCCGGCTTCAGAAGAGAATCGCGTGGCAAGACCCAAGACGAGTTGAGTTGAACCTTCAAGGTCGCAAGTAACGCCGTCTGGCAAGGTCACCGAATCAAGTGTGATTGATTCACCTAAGTCCAATTCGGAAATATCAACTTCGATACTGGAAGGAATGTTGTTGGGCTTGGCCTTAACGGCAAGTTGCTTAAGCGGTTGATCAACGATGCCGCGACGGCCTTCAACCTTCTTCGCTTCGCCCACCAAAATGATGGGGACTTCAACGGCAACAAGAGCGTTGGGATCAACGCGCAAGAAATCGATATGCAACACATTGCGGCGCACCGGATGACGTTGCATGTCTTTGACAATGGCGAGATCGGTTTGGCCATCGACGGTGAGATTAATGAGTGCGTTCATGCCGGCGTCAGTGGTGAGCGCCTTACGCAATTCACTCCAGTCGACGCTGACGGCCACAGTGTCACGACCAAGGCCATAAACAACGCCAGGAACTTTGCCGTCGTCACGCAAACGCGTCGAACTACGTGAGCCAGCCACACGGCCTGTCGTAGCGGTAAGAGAGATGGACATATTCGGCTCCAAAATGACAACGGGAAACGGCCCGACAGCCTACCGAGAAGAGCCGCCTAAGGCGAACTGAGGCCGGCGGAGCACCCTCAGCGCCCCTAGGACTGGTTATTACCGCCGAATATCTCCGACACCGAGGTGTCCTCAAAGACCGCATCGATGGCATCGGCGATGATGCCAGCCACTGAAAGCACCTCGATTTTGGGCGACTGCTTGGCGGCCAAAAGCGGGAGCGTATTGGTCATGACCACTTTGTCGATGCACGAAGCATTCAAGCGGTCGATAGCGGGACCAGAGAAAACGCCATGGGTGCACGCAGCGTAAATCTGCTTGGCACCGCGGGCTTTGAGTTGTTCAGCCGCAGCGACGATCGTGCCACCGGTGTCAATCATGTCGTCGATCAATACACAGTTACGACCTTCAACTTCGCCCACAACATCGCGAGCTTCGACCGTGTTCTTCATTCCTTTCACACGGCGCTTATGCACGATGGCGAGGTCGGCATGCAATTGATTGGCGTAACGCTCGGCCACTTTCACGCGACCCGCATCCGGTGAAACAACAACGAGATCGCCGCCCAGTTTCGACATGTAATCAACCAACACCGGCATGGCAGTTAGATGATCAACCGGTCCATCGAAAAATCCTTGAATCTGACCGGAATGTAAATCAACAGAGATCAAACGCTTGGCGCCAGCCTGTTGAAACATATTGGCCACCAACTTCGCTGTAATCGGTTCGCGTCCTTCTGACTTTCGATCTTGACGTGCATACCCGTAGAAAGGAGCAACCGCAGTAATGCGCTTGGCTGACGCGCGTTGCGCTGCATCAACCATGATGAGATGTTCCATGATGGCATCGTTCACGCTCATCTCATCAGTGGAGACATGCGACTGCACAATGAACACGTCGGTGCCGCGCACAGATTCGTTAAAGCGAGCGTGGATCTCTCCGTTGGCAAACTCCGCCAAATTTGGTTCGCCTAATTCGACACCAAGTCGTTGCGCGATTTCTTGCGCTAAGGGCAGGTTGGCGCGACCTGAAACCAAATAGAGCCGCTTCTTCGTTACTAATTCCATGAGTCTCCGCTTCCTAGCCCTGGTTTGCAGTGTAGAACGGACCGGTCTGCTGTTTGGGCGAAATTTCGGCTCCAGGATCGAGATTCGCAAAGGGACCGACATGTGCATCATCGCCGATAGTTGCCTGACGGCCGACGGTATTTTCGACGACGGCACGATCGCCTACGACGCAGTCGATTAAACGAGTATTCGGGCCGATTTCGGCACCGGCTCCGATAACGCACGCCCCTTGCAAAATTGTGTCCGGGAAAAGCGTGACATCAGGAGCCAACCTCACCGTGGCATCAACGTAGGTACGCAACGGATCCACCATCGTTACGCCTTTTCGCATCCACTCGTTATTGGTGCGACGGCGTAACTCAGCCTCGGCGGCTGCTAACTGCAGACGGTCATTAACACCAAGAGCATCGGATGCATCGTCAGCCAAAAGGGCACTAATGCGATAACCCGCGGAGGCCAATACCGACACCACGTCAGTGAGGTAGTACTCACCTTGAGCGTTTTGTGGCGTTAAGCGTCGTAACGCCGGACCAAGAACGCTGGCGCGGAAACAGTAAATCGACGTATTTATTTCGTCGATGAGTTGTTCTTCTTCGTTGGCATCACTCTGTTCGACAATTTTCACTACGCGGTTTTCTTTTCCGCGCACGACTCGACCGTAGCCATAAGGATTCGCAACACGCGCCGTTAAAAGTGTGCAGGCGGCATCTGTCTCTCGATGCAATTCGACAAGTGCCGCAATGGTGTGTGTCTGTAAAAGCGGTGTGTCGCCGGGCAGAACTAAAAGGTCGGCATCGACATCATCGAATTCATCAGTGCCAAACGCCGTTAAAGCAACACCAACGGCATCGCCGGTCCCCCGCTGCACCTCTTGTTCAACGAACTCCAAAGAAAGAGAAGGCACTTCGTCGAGAAGTTTGGCCGTGACCCGTTCCGCTCCGTGACCAACAACCACCACCGTGCGGCCGACCGAGCATTCCGCCAGCGAGTCGAGCACGTACAACACCATGGGCCGGCCACATAACCGATGGAGCGGTTTGGGTCGCGAGGAGCGCATGCGTGTACCTTCTCCTGCTGCTAACACAATGGCCGAGAGAGGTCGTGGAAACATGATTCTTTTCTAGTACGGTCAGCGGCATCCTTCGGGGGTGGTGTAATTGGCAACACACCAGGTTTTGGTCCTGGCTTTCGGGGTTCGAGTCCCTGCCCCCGAGCAATAAAGCGAAAAGGTCTGCAAACGCAGGCCTTTTTTGCTTTCGGGGTCCCCTCCCAACTGCGGGACGGTCAGGGGCGATCGCAGGGAGAATTCCCGCATTTCGCAGATTCGGCCAATTCCGCTACAGTCGCCGACGCCATGGGATCACTGATTAAGAAGCGCCGTAAGCGCATGCGAAAGAAGAAGCACAAGAAGATGCTGAAGCGGACCCGCTTCCAGCGCCGCGCTGCGGGCAAGTAGGTCAGTTTTTCGTCAGATGTGAGCCGAGGGAGTTGTCTCGGTCGCAACGACGCGTTCATCTCCTGGGCGTTCACCAGCAACAAACCACGTCGAGCCAGAGCCCGCGAGACGCGGCCGTAGGCCCGTGTCCGATTCAAGTTGCGAGCGCCAAGCCGATAAACGCGGCTCGAGCGCTATCGCCGCTGGTTCGAGATCATTCTCATTGTCACCGGTCGGCCCACCAAGGGCATCCCATTTCTTATAAACGTCTGCCGTCACACATCCAAAAGGTGGCGTGCTGAGAGTCCACGTGCGAAAAAGTTCGGGCAAGGGTTCGATGATCTCGCCAATTCCGCGCACCATGGCTCTACCACCGCGCAAACAAAACGAAACATCGGCGCCGAGAAGACTCGCCTTTTCATAATCAGTGAAGCCAGCGGCGCGCAGGACTGCGGCCGCATCGGCTGATCCGCCACCTAAACCAGCACCCGGTGGAATGCGTTTTTCGATTCGTACCTTGGCGGTGAGATCAAGCATGGCCAATGCTTTCGTCACCAAATTTTCTCCGTCGAGGGCGAATTCTTTTCCAGTGCGTGCATCAACCACTTCAACCGACGTTGAAGCAGCCGGCTCGATTGAGATGTCATCACCAAAGTTCAACGTCACCATTTCCGCTTCAATGAGGTGGTAGCCATCATTTCGCACTCCAGTTACACGCAATGAGACCGTCAATTTTGCCGGTGCGAAAACACGCGTGGATTGAGGCCACATCATGATGCAACCTTTCGCAAATCACTTTTCATCGCCACATTCATGGGTACACCACTGCGCATAACGCTACCCACTCATCGAGCGAGAGTTGCTCGGGTCGAGCTTGTTCACTTATTCCACTTGCGAGGAACTGATCCGCAGTGACGACACCGTTCAATGAACGACGCAGCATTTTGCGCCTTTGAGAAAACGCGGTGCGTACCAACGTCATTAATTGATCACGATCAAGTTGCAACTGACGGTCAACGCGCGTGATTTTGATCATGACCGAATCCACTTTGGGCTTGGGTACAAACACTGTGGGAGGTATCGATGCCACAATTTCGGCGCGAGCGTCGAGCGCCAATTTCACTGACGGAATGCCCCATGCGCCCGACCCTGGAGATGCCGCCAAACGCTCCCCGACTTCCTTTTGCACCATCACCAACATTGACGTAATAGCCGGCGCTTTTTCTAATAAATCAAGCACTAAAGATGTGGCGACGTTGTACGGAAGATTGGCCACGAGTTGCCATGTTGAATCGCCAAGCAACTCTGCCCAATCAACATCGCGCGCATCTGCATGCACAACGCGCACGCCTAACGGTTCGACTGTCTCTTTTAAAATCGGAAGTAAATGACGATCCAATTCAACCGCTAAAACTTTGGCGCCCGAAGCAGCCAATTCAACGGTCATTGATCCAACACCAGGACCGATTTCAATCACATTTGATTGCGGTCCAACATCGGCCAAGCGCACAATGCGACGAACCGTATTCGGATCGGCCAAAAAGTTTTGTCCTAACGCGCGCGATGGCGAAACACCATGACGCTCTAACAGTTGAGTGATTTCAGTTTTGGAAAGCGTCACGCAACTAGTTTCGCAGCACTTGGCCTAACGGCACGCTCCGCCCCAGGGCGCCGTGCCGGAGGCGCGGAGCAGGGCGGTAGCAATGAAGTCTTGGTCAGCGGGTGACGCCATATGCGGTTGCACACCGACAAGATCGTCGCGGCCATTTCGTGCCGCAACCGCATCCCATCCACCTTGGTAGATCTGATACGCACCCATATATGTACCGGTTGAATCAACGGCGCTGTAGTTATTGCGTGATTCACGCCAACGCAAACATGCCAACGTATCCGCCTCGGTACGCGCCACCGTTGGAGGTGGCGGCGCAATCGGCGGCGGAGCAACGCGACCAATCGTTGTTGTTGTCGTCGCCGGCGCGGCAACCGGTTCAACCGGAGCAACGGTCGTCGTAGTAGTCGGCGCTTGGGTGGTTGTCGTCACCTCTGCCAAAACCAAACTCGGCTCGGGCGATTCGATGACAACCTCAGGATTTTCTGACGCGCTTGTAGTCGATGAAGAAAACACATCGATGACGAGCACGGGTAAACATGCAAGCGTCACAAAAAGCGCCAAAAGAAGACGGCGTCGCGTTTGGTGGAGCGTCGGGCTCACTGCGGCGTGCTTCAAGTGTTTCCTTCGGTCGGCGGATAAAACATGAGCGAAGGAAACGTCAAAGACGTCTACTCCGCCCGGAGCCCTATGAACCTATGAGCGCCTCAAGGTGGCCGCAACTCTTTCCCAGTTCAGTTCGCGCCGATCTCGAATGATAAAAGTCCCATGTCACGGCGTTATCCCCAATAATTTGGGGATCATGCACAGTAATGAAATCTTTGATTTTCGTTACTAGGTAAGGGCGTAGACCGTCTCGGCATTTTTCCATGTGACTTCAGCCACAGCATCAACCACAAGTCCCTTTCCATCGGCCACCGATTGCCCAATTACAGGCAAAAGAGCCGGTGAATTTGGCTTACCCCTATGGGGAACCGGGGCCAAAAAAGGTGCGTCCGTCTCGATCAAAAGTCGTTCCAGAGGACAAAAAATCATCGCCTCGCGCACCTCAGGCGCTTTGGGAAACGTCACGATTCCCGAAAACGACAAATACGCACCGAGGTCCAATAGCGCTCGGGCCTCTTCTACCCCGCCGGAAAAACAATGAATGACCGTGCGTTCCGGCATTTTTTCCGCCCGCAAGATATCCAAGGTGTCTTCCCATGCATCGCGAGTGTGCACAACGAGAGCGAGATCATGCGCATGGGCAAGTTGAATTTGCTGCGCGAACACTTCTTTTTGTTCTTGGCGCGGCGAATTGTCATAGAAGTAGTCCAACCCACACTCACCAACGGCCACCACTTTTTCTTCGCGCAACAACGCTTCAATTCCTGCAATGGTGTTCTTCGCATCATGCGGGTGCACGCCGGCTGTCGCCCACACTCCAGCAAAACTTTGTGCCACAGCAATCGCCGTTTGCGACGTAGCTAAATCGCAACCAACCGTGACCATGCGCGTCACCCCAACTAAAGCGGCGGCCGCCACTGTTTCTTCAGCGTCGGGCCAACGGGCAACTTCATCACCCATATGGCAATGAGCATCAATCCACTGCATCGGACTCACTTTTCGACAGGTTTAAGACGAGGGAACAAAGCCTCGCCTTTTTCGATGGGTAATCCACCGGGATACAAACCCCATTGCCCGTCATGAGGAAGCCGGCAATCGGCTGGCGATCCCGTTAATCCCAGACGAGCCCAAATCTTTTCGCAAGTTTCGGGAATTGCTGGGGTGGCCAATATCGCCACTAAACGCAACACTTCAATGGCATCGCCCATGACCGCATCAACTGCCGCGCCCGGTTCGGCTTTCCACGGTTCATTGTTTTCGAGATGCGCATTGGCTTCATGAACAAGTTTCCATGTCGCTTCCAACGCCAAACTCGGAGTGATGTTTTCCCACCCACGTGTGGCGTCACGCAAAACTTCAACACTGGTCGCGGCCAACGGTGATGACGGATTTGGTTTCGGTCCAATTCCGCCGCACTTCTTTTCCACCACAGTGGCAACGCGCGCCATGAGATTGCCCAAATTGTTGGCGAGGTCAGCGTTATAACGCGACACCATTCCTTCATAGGAAAAATCGCCATCAGGACCGAACGGCGCATCACGCAAAAAGTGATAGCGGAAACCGTCGACGCCAAAATCTTCAACAAGATCAGCGGGGAATATTTGATTAAGACGCGTCTTCGACATCTTTTCGCCGCCGACTAAAAGAAATCCGTGAACCGCCAATTTTTTCGGAGGTTCAATACCGGCGGCCATACACATGGCCGGCCAATACACACAGTGAAAACGCAAAATATCCTTACCTAAAAGGTGATGAACTTGCGGCCACCATTGTGAGAACGCGGTGTCATCAGAACCATAACCAGCAGCCGTGGCGTAATTAATTAGAGCGTCGTACCACACATAAAAAACGTGCTTGTCATCCCAGGGCACGGGAACACCCCAGGAAATAGAGGTGCGCGAAACAGAAACGTCTTTTAATCCTTGGCGAATAATGCCCAGCGCTTCGTTGCGCTTGCCTTCGGGCTGCACACACTGCGGATTCTTTTCGTACCACTCCAAGAGTGGTTGTTCGAAACGGGACAATTCGAAAAACCAATTGTCTTCTTCCAACCATTCAACGGGTCGTCCATGAATAGGACAGTTGGAGTCGACCAGATCGGTTTCGTCGTAATAGGCCTCACAAGGAACGCAATAGTGACCGGCATAAGTTCCTTTTCGGATATAGCCGTTGTCGAAAATTGCTTGCATAAATTTCTGCACCGCAACGTGGTGACGCGGCTCGGTCGTGCGAATGAAATCATCATTCGAGATATTCAGCATTTCCCAGCATTGCCGGAAGCGAGCGCTCGTTTGATCGGCTTGTTCTTGCGCGGAAATTCCATTGGCTTCAGCTGAACGTTGCACTTTCAAGCCATGTTCATCGGTGCCGGTCAGAAATAAGGTGGGGTCACCATTGAGACGATGCCAACGAGCCAAAGCATCAGCCGTCACCGTTGTATAGGCATGTCCGATATGGGGAACGTCATTGACGTAATAGATAGGTGTCGTCACATAAAAAGGCTGGGCATCACGTTCCACGCCGCAAGGCTACGCACGCCGACGCCAACTCACCAAGTATGCAGGGCAAAACTCCGTTGCCCGTTGTCGAATTAGTTCGCTTTGACTTGGAACTTCCAGTTGTCTCCATCTTTCACGATGAAGCCCGCGGAAGGTGCGGCGTAATGCGTGCCGAGAATCAACGTTCCATTTGCGCCAAAGTCATCGCGCATCTTTCGCCGTGTTTGCGCGCCCATTTCGCCGTTCCAATCGGCATCCATACCCCAATCGGGTTCGGCCCACTGCACGGGATGATGAGTGGCGTCGCCAGTGATCAATGCCGTTTCACCGTTCGACTCAATGACGATTGACATATGACTCGGCGAATGGCCATGAGTCGGAATGAAACGGACCTCGTCGGTCACCACATGATTGGGTTCAATGAATTCGGCCAGCCCCGCTTCCAAAATTGGATCAATCGTGTCGCGCAGATTGGCGGCGTAATGATTCTCGCCCGCTTTGAACTCTTCATAATCGGGGCGACCGAAAAAATATTTGGCGTTGGGGAACGTCGGCACCCATCGTCCATCGACCGGACGAGTGTTCCAACCAATGTGATCGAAATGAAGATGAGTACAACAAACAAAATCGATCGTGTCAGGATGGAATCCCGCAGTCACCATTGCGTCGAAAAATTCGGGATTGCCGCTTAGTCCTAATCCTTCAATTGTGCGATCGCCAACACACGTGTCGACCAAAATTCGTTTGCCCGAGCTTTCGATGACAAAGGCGTGAATGGACAAATTCGACATACCGGCATCATCAGCAAAATGCGGAGCCAACCAATCCATATGCGGCTTCAACGCTTCGGGTGTTGCTTTCGGAATTAAACCGGAAAGGGGCAGCGGCGCCACCAACTCCACAATTTTGGTGACAGTGACATCACCAACTTTCCAATTCGTGAATTGCTCGCTCAATGTTCCCCCTTGGTAACGGACTGACAAAACCAGACCGAATTTCTGGGGAAATCTTGGCCTAAGTCGAACCTTGATGCTGGCGTTTACCAGGGCCGTAAAAATGTACTTATGAAGACCAAGCCTCGAAGTTTTGTCAATTGATCTGGCACAACGGGCCTATGGCACGTTGTAGGCTTAAGCCTACAGAAGTGCATTGGCGGAATTGAATTACCCGTTGTCCCCTTCAGATACAGAGCAATCCCCCAACAAAATTGCCACGGCGTAGGCGCGTTGAGCCCCCGTGGAAATGAGGTTCGCCCATGTCGCTCATTCTCTTAATCGAAAAAGATCCGTCACTACAGCGGTCATTAACGGCTCAGTTAAACGCACAGGATTACGACGTTATTTGTGCCACCGGCGGCAATGACGCGCTGTCGTTAGCGGTTGATGCTTCACCGGATCTCGTCATTATGGAAATAGATATCGAGCAGATTTGCGGTTTAGACGTGATTGCCGCTCTACGCGGTTGGAGTCATATCCCCATTGTGGTGTTGTCGCGCCACGACGACGAAAGCACCAAAGTGCGCGCGCTTGACGCCGGCGCCAACGATTACATCAGCAAACCGTTCTCACTCAACGAACTTTTCGCACGCCTACGGGCGGCGTTGCGTAATAACCATGCCCCAACGGCAAATGAACCTGTTCATACCGATGATTTCTATATCGATGTTTTGCAACGAAAAGTTGTACGTAACGGCAAAGTCGTGCATGTCACCGCCACTGAATGGGGCATTATCGAGTTGCTCGTCACCCACCCTTCGAAGTTGATTACCCATCGCGAGTTGCTACAAAAAGTCTGGGGGCCGGCATATGGCAGCGAGTCCCATTATTTGCGGGTGTATATGTCGTCAATCCGTCGCAAACTCGAGCCCGATCCCTCAAGCCCCCGCTATTTCGTGACCGAAACTGGTCTCGGCTACCGATTCCAACCTGGAGTTCGACCAACCTTTGATCTTGGGCAAAACTGCTGTTAGTCCAAGAGGGGGAACAATGAGCGGAGAAGTTCGTCTCGAAATAGACGGTCAGATCGCCACCATCACGAACGACAACCAAGAAAAACGAAACGCGTTTACTGACGCGATGGATAAACAACTTTTCGACATTTTGTCGGAGTTGCAATCTCGTAGTGATATTCGCGCCATCATCTGGCGCGGGGAAGGACATTCTTGGTCTTCCGGACGCGATGTCGGTTCAATTGGCAACGATAAAACTGGCCTCACCCATCACGAATTAATGACAAGAGGACATAAAGGCATTCAGCAAATTTTTGCTCTCGATGCCCCCATCATTGTTCCCATTCAAGGTTGGGCCATCGGTGGTTCATTTCAACGAGCGTTGCTTTGCGATATTCGTATTGCTTCCGAAGACGCCAAATTCATGCTGCCCGAAGTTGGACATGGAGTCATTCCTGACACTGGCGGTGTCGGTCGCTTATTTCAAATGTGCGGTCATGGCGTTGTTAGCGACATGGTGTTAACCGGCCGTTCGTTGACCGCCCAAGAAGCACTTTCCTTGGGCATAGTTTCTCGAGTTGTCACTCGCGATGAACTTGATGCCACCGCTCGCGAAATGGCGGAAAAAATTGCGGCTTCTCCCGCAGTCACAGTGAAGTTGGCTCGGCGTGTGATTTCGCATTTAGCGGAAACTGAAATTCGTAGTTCGATGGCCGACGAACTGATTTACCAGACCTTCATTAATAAGTCGGATGACTTCGCCGAATTCCGCGCCGCACGCGCCGAGAATCGCGAGCCCAAATACAAAGGAAGTTGAAATGGCCACCGACGAACCAATTGGCCTTCCCGAACCGCCCGATATTGGCGCGGCTGCATTACCGGCAAATACCTATGTCGGCGAGAGTGTCATCGTCACTGGCGGCGGAACTGGTCTAGGTCGTGCCATCGCTATTGAATTTGCGCGCCTCGGAGCCAACGTGGCGGTACTAAGTCGCAAACCAGAACATCTTGAAGCCGCGATCGAATCACTACGTGATTTCCCTGGGAAACATCTCACCGTTGCTTGCGATATTCGTGAACCGGAACAAATTGCCAATGCCTTTGATGAGATCGAAAAAGAACTTGGCCTACCGCGCGTCTTGGTGAATAACGCTGCCGCTAACTTTCCGGTTCCTGCCGAGGAAATGTCACCCAACGCATGGCGAACAGTGGTCGACATCACCCTAAACGGAACCTTTTTCTGCGCTCGCGAATTCGGTCGACGACATATCGCCGCCAACTCCCCAGGCTCAATCATCAATGTGGGAGCTTCCTATGCTTGGACGGGCGGGCCTGGCTTTGCTCATTCGGCGGCGGCAAAAGCGGGCGTGAAAAATATGGTCGAAACCTTGGCCGTCGAATGGGGCCCTTACGGTATTGCCGTAAACGGACTCGTTCCTGGACTATTCCCTCATGACGACATGACGGCCGACATCAAAGGAAACTTGTCGCGCACCAACGATAAAGATGTTTGCCAACCAGCACTGCGCGTTGGCCGCCTACGCGAACTGGGTTGGGCCGCGACATTCCTTGCTTCGCCATATGCACGTTTCATTAGTGGACATACATTGGTGGTTGACGGCGCTAACTGGCAACGTCGCACGCTCACCAATCCACCGGTTGTCACCGTGCGCGAACAAATGGGTAAAGGACCATTCGAACTGTGAAGTTTTCGCTCTCACTGCCACTGCTAAAAGATCTCGATCATAAAGATCCGTACCACGAAACATTTGCCTTGGCGCAAATCGCCGAACAAGTTGGCTTCGACACCGTCACGATCGGCCATCACCATTTCATGGCGGGCAATATGAGCGATCCGCTTACGTTTTTGGCCGCCGTTGCCGCTCGCACCGAAAAGGTGCGCGTGGGAACCGGAATCTTTCAATTACCAATTCACAATCCTGTACGCGTTGCCGAGCAAGTTGCCACCATCGATCAAATTTCAGGCGGTCGCGTCACATTGGGTGTGGGCATGGGCTGGTGGCCGCTCGAATACCAAGTCCATGGATCGAACTTCAAACAACGCGGTGCGCGTACTGAAGAAGCATTAGAGATTTTGCGTTTGGTGTGGACTCAGGAAGCAACGTCGTATGACGGAAAGTTCTGGTCGTTTCCCGAACTCACCGTTCATCCGCGCTGTGTTCAACAACCAAATCCACCTCTTTGGGTGGCGGGTGTTGCACCGAAAGCTGTTGATCGTGCGGCGCGCTTAGGTGACGCGTGGATTTGCGGTCCCGTGCAATCGTTAAGCGCAGCACTGCGCTGTCTTGCTATCTACCAACCGAAATGCGCAGAACTCAACAAACCCGCTGATTGGATTCTGCGTCGCTACGCCTGGCTCGGTCGCGATGATGAACAGGTTCGCACGCAGGTTTTGCCTGTTTATGTCGATGGACTAATGAAGCATTGGCGTGAATCGGCGGAGGAGGAAGAAGAACTTGAACTCTTCGCCCGCATTGACGCCGGAGAAAAAATTACCGCCGAGGAAATTGCCGCTGATCGATTGCTCTGGGGTGGACCGGAGCGCATGATCGAACAAATCAAGCAGTACCAACTCACAACCAAAACCGACCATGTACATACCGCCTTCGGTGCGGGTCTCCCCGCCGACACGGGGCAAGCCTCATTGGGAACGTTCGCCGAAATTGCCGAGATGATTGAACTTTTTGGCGAAAAAGTCATCCCCGCTTTTCCCTAAAACACGGATTCGGCCTTACTCCCACTTCTAAGATACGGCGAATTGTTCAGTTCGATGCTGGACAACCAAGGGGGCAAAAACGCCCCTGCCCAAACATGGAGGAGAAATGCAAAAAACAAGCGAGGCACTGGCGGCTTCTCGCATTTCGAGCAAGCGTCGAGCGAAAGTTCTTGGCGCGTTGTTCGCGATCGCGGTTGTGGTCGCCGGCTGTTCAAGTTCAGATTCATCTTCCGGCGGAAACGCCACTACAACCACCGCAGCACCTGCACCACTCAAAATTTTGGTGACAAATGATGACGGTTTTGATTCCGCCGGAATTGATGCCGTTGTTGAAGCGTTACGGGCACAACCAAATGTTGAAATCACCGTTGTTGCACCAGCAACAAATCAGAGCGGCAAAGGTGGAACCGTCACCGGCGGAACACTGACCGCAACTGACGGAAAGACGAAAAGCGGATACCCCGTGAAATCAGTAGCGGGCACTCCGGCCGACTCCATCGTTTGGGCAATCGATCAAAAAGGCATTTCGTTTACCCCTGATTTTGTTGTATCCGGCATCAACGCAGGACAAAACATGGGCTCCATCATTGATTTGTCGGGAACAGTTGGAGCGGCGCGTGCTGCCACCCAACGTGGCATTCCAGCCATTGCCGCCAGCCAGGGCATCACTGATGGCAAGTACGACTTCCCCAGCGGCGTTCAACAAGTCATTGCTTGGTTCACTGAAAACCGCGCTCGTATCACCGATAAGTCAATCGGCACGGCGACTGTTACCAATATGAATATTCCGACTTGTCCCACCGGCGCCGTGCGCGGTCCGAAGACCGTTCCCGTCGCTCCGAATGCTGATGGGTATTTGAATCCGCCGAACTGTTTGTCAACGATGGCTGATCCAACCACCGACATCATGGCGTTCCTGAATGGATTTGCGGCTATCTCGCAAATTTCGCCACGGCCAGCGTCATAAATCTGGCGACGAGTTGGCCCTCAACACTGAAGGGCCAACTCGTACGCTCGATTCTTTGCCACACCGAGTTGTTTGGCCACCGTGGCGGCTGCTTCTTTTTTCGAGGTGCCACGCGCCAGCAAAATTTTGATCTCGCCGATGATTACGTCATCGGCGATTTCTTTTGGAAGCGAACCCGACAACACGATCACGTACTCGCCACGCGGTTCTTTTTCTTCACAGTGAATTACGGCGTCGTCTAACGATCCTCGCCAAATCTCTTGGTGCATTTTTGTCAGTTCACGCGCTAACACCACGTCACGTTCTTCGCCGCATACGTCGAGTAAATCTTTGAGAGAACGAACAAGACGATGTGGCGCTTCGAACAACACGATGGTGCGTTCTTCATCGGCAATTTGTTGCAACTGGCTTTGTCGCGCCGAACCTTTACGAGGCAGAAACCCCTCGAAAACAAATCGATTGGAGAGAAATCCGCTGTGCACTAGGGCCGTTAACACTGCCGACGGACCGGGAATGACATCAACTTCGTACTGTGAAGCGATGACTTGGTTCACCAACCATGCACCCGGATCTGAGACCACGGGCATTCCAGCATCACTGACTAAGCCGACCGTTTTGCCTTCGGCCAGCGCGGCCAAAATGTTCGCGGTTACTTCACGCTCGGTATGTTCATTCACCACCACCAAACGCGGACTGGCGCCGATATGAGAAAGAAGTTTGCTCGTACGACGAGTGTCTTCACAGGCCACAACATCACAGGATGTAAGCGCGTCAATTGCTCGTTTAGAAATATCGTCAAGATTGCCGATCGGTGTCGCAATAACAATGAAACGTGCGGGTTCGCTCATCGAAATTCCAATACGTCGCCAAGTTTGATTCCCCACCGTTGTAGCGAACCGGCATCACATTCGATAACCGCGCGCGAACGCCGAACGATTGGACCAAGTCGATTCGGGGTCATGGTGTCCATCCGAATAACTCGTTGTTCTTCGTCGACATAAGCAACATCGATAGCAAATTTCATTCCCACGGTATGAATGCATTTCGCTGGACGTAACAACATCGCACCGTCGGCTTGTTCCCGACCCAATAAACCTTGGCGCCGCTGTTTACGCGTGATCGCAATCTCCAATGAGGCCAAAACGCGATCATTACAAACAAGCCAGGAACCATGCGAGAGATCTGTCGATGTAGATGTCTGATCGCTCGATCCCATTCCCAAATGCTAAAGGTTTAAACGTTGAAGCGGAATTCCATTACGTCGCCGTCAACGGGCTCATACTCTTTGCCTTCCACCCGCAAGATTCCCGCGTCGCGGGCTTTTGACCAAGAACCCACCTGCAGCAACTCATTCCAATGGATGACCTCGGCGCGAATGAAGCCACGTTCAAAATCGGAATGGATGACGCCCGCGCATTTTGGCGCTTTTGATCCGGCCCGAAATGTCCAAGCACGGGTTTCTTTTTCACCAGTGGTGAAATATGTGCGCAGACCCAACATGCGATAGGCGGCATGCAAAAACTTCGGCAGCGCACCTTCGCCAAGACCCAAACCTTCAAGCATTTCTGCGCGCTCTTGTTCATCTAATAGCGCCGCTTCCGCTTCTAACTGAACACACATGCCGATAACTTCGCCATGACCAGAAAACTCTTGTTCCACCGGTGCAATTTTTTCCGGAATTGATTCCAGATCATCTTCGGCCACATTGACAATGGCGAGAACCGGTTTGTTCGTCAAGAGAAAATACGAACGCAAATGTTCGCGTACATCGGCGGCGAGATCACTGCGATAAATCGGGTCGCCCTCACTTAAAACAACGAGAGCTTTTTCTAATGCCGCCACTTCATCAAGTAACGATTTGTCGCCCTTGGCCGCTTTGCGTCGTTTTTCAATTTGCGTTTCAACCGTCTCCAAATCAGCGAGCGCTAACTCTGTTTCGACGATTCGCAAATGATCAAGCGGATCACTCGGACCGGGAACGTCATCATCAACGAAGGCGCGCAATACAAAGACAATCGCATCCGATTCGCGGATATTGGCGAGGAATTTATTTCCCAGCCCTTCGCCTTGACTGGCCCCTTCCACCAATCCACCGATATCGACGAATTGAACACTGGCTGGAATCACCGACTTACTTTTCGACATTTCCGCCAATTGATCGAGGCGGTGATCGGGAACCTTGGCCACGCCAACGTTGGGATCCTTGGTGGCGAACGCATAGGGAGCAGCCAATGCCCCTCCACCGGCTAATGCGTTATAGAGCGACGATTTCCCAGCGTTGGGCAAACCAACGAATCCGAACTTTTCCATAGCGACCGAGAGGCTAGTGGCGTTTTCAATGGACGAAATCGACCGGTCTTGGCGTTGGGCACTCGCTCTGCCTAAGATCTCTCCCCTATGTCAAAGCGAACTTCTAAGCGCCGCACCAACGCCCGCCGTAAGCCGGCGAATCACGGAACCAAGCCCAACTGCGGCCGATAACGTGCCGGGCGATCCTTCAAAAGAACTCATCACCGTCCCCAATCCTGAACCGGGGCGCGATTACGAGATCGTTTGCGAAACCGACGAACTGACTTGCCTTTGCCCTGTCACTGGTCAACCTGATTTCGCCACGATTCGAATTACGTATATCCCCGACGAATTGTTGGTGGAATTGAAGAGCCTCAAGATGTACCTGTGGACCTTCCGCAACGAAGGCGCTTTCCACGAAGCAGTAACGAACACCATTCTCGATGATCTTGTACGCGCCACATTGCCGCGTCGTATGACTGTCGAAACCATTTGGAAAGTTCGCGGCGGTATTGCCACCACCGTGACTGCTTCGCATCCGGCGTAAGCGACTGCTATTTCACATTTTCTAAATCAGGCGGAATTTCTGTTCGCTCCACGATTCCAGGGGGCGGCGCTTGCGCGGGTGGCGGCGTGATATTGCCCGCGGTGATATTCACCAACTTGCCAATGCGATCAATAACCGCCCAAGAAAGACGATCTCCACCCACAGTCGAAAAGTGCAAATTGTCTTTTTGTCGCATGCCGCGTACAACACCATCGGCATTTGGCAATTGCGCCGCAAACGTTAAATCACTGTTGGAGAAAAACGGCCACGTATCGAAATATTGAATCCAAGGACGTGACTGCGCTTCGGTCCAATAGATGTAGTTCATCTTGTCAAGATCAGGAACTTTCGCTTCGGCCCCAACCGGAGGAGGACCGCACCAAATAACGATGCGGTCGTTCGTGGGCGAGCGCAAAAGATCCATGGTCGCCGAAACGCGTCGACGATATTCGGTCAACCATTCTTCACTTCCACGAACCAAAACTTTTCCGCCGACTTCCATATTTTGCACGTCGTTGGCGCCGAACATCACCACCATGATCTGCGGATTAGTTGGAAGCACATCGCGAACAAAGTGCTCGGGCCAGTTAAAGAACTCTGGCCGCGCCAATCCGGTCGAAACTCGATAGTCGAGAGTGGAAGTGAACACGCCGGTGCCGGTGGATATACGCAAAAGCGATGTTCCGAAGGTTTGCACTAAAGAATCACCACCGATGTACATACGCAACGGCGCTTCGGGCGTGGCCGCCGGCAGTTCCGGAATCTTCTTCATCGCTTCAGCATCAGCTGCCGCTTGCTGTTCCTGTTGACGACGAAGAAGTTCTTCGGCGTCAACATCGGAAAGTGTGTTTTTGCCTAACGCTTCGTCGACCCGATTACGGAAAAAGGTGATACCAAAAGTGTCGCTGACGGTCGCCACAACTGAGGCCACATCGTTACGCCACGAATCACCTTTGGCATTTGATTTTCGCAACGTGGCATCTGCATTCAGCGCGCCCGCAATGAGGAACGCGACAAGCACCACAATCAAAATCACGCCCGCCGGTGCAGTGCCTACCGGCTGATTACGTAATGGTCGAAAGAGCGATCGCCAGTCGAATCGTGGTGGTTTGTTGTCCATAGCCCGTACCTAAAAACTAAAGTAAATAAACGGTGCAATACCTTCAGGCCCCAATGCATCGACCAACACCAAACCAGCCGCCAAAGCCGCTGCTTGAAATGCCGGAGCCCATTTCGAAAACCAAAGTTCCGCTTTAATCGGATATTTCGGCGGCACAAACTGCGACGCCAATGAGGCCAGGACGACGAAGATGAGCAACAGACTCACTCCGGTGCTCGCACCCGATCCCGAGAACAGTCGACCGATCATGTCAAAGGCGTTATCCAATGAAGTAGCGCGGAAGAAGATCCAGGCGAAGCACACAACGTTAAAGACCAAGAACCACTGCAGTCCCTTCACCAAAGGTGCGGGCAATCCGATCTCACGTCCAACCCACCATTTCTTCACGACACGTTCGCCAACCAGATATGCGCCATGAATGGCGCCCCAAATAACAAACGTCCAGTCGGCCCCATGCCAAAGACCGCCGATGAGCATCACCAAAAAGAGATTGCGATAGGTGAACAATTCCGAGCCACGATTACCGCCGAGCGGGATGTAGAGGTAATCGCGCAACCAGCGTGAAAGCGTCATATGCCAACGGCGCCAGAAGTCTTGCAATGTGGTGGCGATGTATGGCGAATCGAAGTTCTGCGGAAAGCGGAAGCCCAAAAGAAGCGCAACGCCAATGGCAATGTCGGTATAACCCGAAAAGTCGGCGTAAATGACGATGGCATAGGCGTAAATCGCCCAGAGCACAGCCCATTGGTTATATAACTCGGGCGCGGCAAAAACTGGATCAACAATTTGTGTGGCCAAAAACGAAGACACGACCACTTTTTTGAACATGCCGCGGAATATGAGCATGAACGCTTCTCCGCTGCGTACATGCCGAGGATCTGGAGTTTCGTCTAACTGCGGTGCGAATTCACTGGCACGCACAATTGGGCCGGCCACGAGATGTGCGAAGAACGAGAGATATACCGCGAAGTCGAGCCAAGAAAGCGGACGACGCCATTCACCTCGACTGATGTCGATGACATAACTAATCGCTTGGAATGTAAAAAACGAAATACCAATCGGCAATACGAGATTCAAAACCGGCGAGGAAACGTTCACTCCGAATGAATTCAAACGGTCGGTAAATGCCGTGACGAAAAAGTCGTAGTACTTAAAAATTCCGAGGACACCGAGGTTGGCAATTACCGCAATTCGCGTCAGCCATTTCGATGCGTTGGTTTTAGCTCCTTCGGGCGTAAGGGCGCGGAAGATGACCAAACCGAAAAACCAGTTGAGGGTGATACTGCCGACAAGCAGCCAGAGGAAATTCCAATCCCACCAACCGTAGAAAACAAAACTGCAGGCGAGGATGAACCAACGCCACACCAATCGATAGGGACGGAGAATCCAATTACCGGTGAAGGCAATCAAAAAGAACACCGCAAAGTCGACGGTGGGAAAAAGCATTAGCCGCTCGCCCTGATTTGAATCTCCGCGCCGACTCAAATCTTGGGTCGGCAGGTCAAAACTAGTCGCTGTGCTTGCGCATTTCGTGTCTCCTCCGACCTTTCGACATCGCCGATGACCACTATGGTCTAGGTGTGCTTGATCACGTTTTCACCGACGCCATTGGATCGTTACGCGATGCTCTCGAAGGCGCGCTGTTAGAACGTCAAGCGTTCGAGGAGCGTTTCAATATCGACATGTTGCTTGGCGACATGACTTGGGAAACCACTTATGGATTACCGGGCGAAGGTATTCCGCCCCGAGTACAAGTTGACTTGACTCTTACTTGGCCCACGTGGGCGCAGACGGCGTATCGCTCGTGGTACATCGGCGAAGAACTCGTTGATGTACCCAGCATCGGGATTGAGGTGGTCTTGCGTGTCCAACGCCTCGCCACCGCCCCCGATCCAACCCCATTAGTTGAGGTACTTGAACGTACAAGTCCCTCCATTGGTTCGGCCAAGTTGGAACGCTCGGGACCAACACTCGAAACCATTTTCGATGACATACAGATGGCTCCGGAATACGCCATCGAAATGAGTTACGAAGGGGCCTACGAGTTATCCGAATCAACGTTGGCCGATGGATCAAAACTTGATGACGATCTTGGAGCTATCGGCGGTTGGATCTCATCGATCTTGGTTCGTATTGGCGATTTGCCATGGAACTTTCTCCCCGCCCAAGCAGAAAATTAATTTCAGAATTCTTCGGGGTTGGGCAACAGATCAGGAAAGACAGGTTCGCGACCTTCTGCTTTGGCCGCAAACGATTCGACCATGTCGGACGGCTGGAACATACCGGTCTGCCAGGTCGCAATATGTTCAAGGCTGTCAGCCACTGAATGATCGCGCGTGAATTTCACCATTTCTTTCGTGCCCCAAATGGCTAGCGGGCTCTTGGACGCAATCTCACGCGCAATTTCGTTGACATTGGCCAACATGTCTTCTTGAGTAGCGAACACTTCATTCACCAAACCGACTTCTTTGGCGCGGGCCGCTGACATTCGTCGACCGGTATAGGCGTATTCACGAGCAACACCATCAGGAATAATTTTCGGCAAACGCTGCAATGTGCCGACATCGGCCGTCATACCAATGTTGATCTCTTGGATGGAAAAAAATGCGTCCGCAGTGGCGTATCGCATATCGGCGGCGCAAACCATATCGACCGCCCCACCAATACAACCGCCCTGAATTGCCGCCAAAACGGGCATTCGGGCCTTTTCGAAGGCTGTGAACGACTCTTGTAGGAGAAGGACCGATTGACGCAAACGCGCCCGCAGCCGACCCATCTCCTTAATGGCGTCCGGTCCCGTGGGTTCGGCGAGAGCGTTGTCGTCAGAGGCAAAGACGGCAAGGTCCATACCAGCGCAAAAATGTTTTCCGGTTGAGCACAGAACAATGGCGCGCACATCGCCGCGACGGTCGAGATCACGAACGATTTGTGGCAACTCGTTCCAAAACTCACGAATCATCGAATTAAGTGCATCGGGTCGATTGAGTTTTATTGTCGCGACTTTGTCGACGACATCAACGGCGAAACATTTATACGACATGGCTTACCCCAATTCTCTTTTCACAAGTTCAGCCAGATTTGTTTGTGGTCGTGCTCCTAAATGTGAAATTGCTTCAGCAGCGGCGATAGATGCCATCTCTCCACATTGTGAAAGTGGATTTCCACCTGTCCAACCAGCGAGAAAACCAGCGGCGTAAAGATCACCGGCACCAGTGGTATCAACGGGCACCGTAAACGCAGCGGCAATTTCGATTCGTTCTTCCGGCGTCACAATCACCGAACCTTTTTCGGAGCGAGTGATACACGTTATTGAACACTTACCTTGTATGTCAGAAATCGCTTGTTCTAAAGACTCAACCTGGCAAAGAGAGAGAATCTCTTCGGTATTCGCAAACAAAATATCGACGTGGTCAGCGAGCAGTTGCAAAAATTCTTGTCGATGACGCTCAACACAGAAGGAATCCGAAAGCGTGAAAGCGATTGGTGTGCCCACTTGCGCCGCCGTTTCCATCACGAAGCGAATCGATTCCTTCGCAATGGGTTCATCCCATAAATAGCCCTCGATGTAGACAACTTTGGCTTCGGCTATGACATCAGCCGCCACTTCCGTTTTTTCTATTTGGCCGGCCACTCCTAAAGAGGTGTTCATCGTGCGTTCGGCATCGTCGGTAACACAGACCAGACATCGAGCGGTTCCGGCTGCGGCTGATTCGCCACTTGCAACCGCACCATGAAAGTCGACACCAATGGCGCGAATGTCATGGGCGAAAACTTCACCCAAAGAATCATCAGCCACTTTTCCGATAAACGCAGCGCGCCGTCCCAACGATGCAAGACCAGCGGCCGTATTGGCAGCCGAACCACCGGACATTTCGATGGCCGGAGGCATATCGGCATAAATCTCTTTGGCCCTTTGGGGATCAGTGATTTGCATCGATCCCTTTACCATTGCGTGTTGCGTTAGAAACTCGTCGCTCACTTGAGCCAATACATCGACGATGGCATTTCCAACGCATACAGCGTCAAGGGGACGATTCGGGTCTGATTGAAGCGCAGGCATGGTGATGACCCTACGCTCTGATACATGACCGGAGAAGACACTTTCAATCAATGGCGCCTCGGACATGCGATTCGACCCGTTCGTTACGTCCTCGAACTCGCCCCCGACTTACCGGCCGCCCAGTTCAGCGGCCAGGTCACCATCAATCTGCTGGTCGAGCAACACACTGATGTGATCGTCTGCAATGCACTCGATCTGGTTGTTTCCGCCGCCCGCGTTCAATTACACAACGGTCAAGAAATCGACGTCACGTCCATCGATTACCAACCAGAGACTGAACGCGTTTCTTTCACCTTGGCCTCTGAACTCCCCTTAGGTGCCGCCGATCTCATCATCGATTTCTCTGGCGAACTAAACGACAAACTGCGGGGCTTTTACCGATCAACATTCACCGACAGCGAGGGCAAAGAACAGATCATTGCCACGACGCAATTTGAAGCGACCGATGCGCGTCGCGCATTTCCGTGTTGGGACGAACCCGAACACAAAGCCACCTTCGCGATTTCCCTCATCGTTGATGAAACCCTCACGGCTCTTTCGAACGCTCAAGAGATCTCACGTTCCGCCCACAGCCCCGGCAAAGTGCGCGTGCAATTCGCCGAAACAATGGTGATGTCGACGTACTTAGTGGCCTTTGTGGTGGGTCCACTTGATGTCACCGACGTTCGCATGGTTGATGGAATTCCTTTACGTGTAGCCGCGCCCCGCGGAAAAACTCATCTCACCGATTGGGCGTTGGATTGCGGTGAGTTCGGTCTTCGTTATTTCGCTGATTACTACGGCATTCCCTATCCGGGAGACAAGTTGGATCTTGTGGCGGTTCCCGATTTTGCGTTTGGCGCCATGGAAAATCTTGGTTGCGTGACGTTCCGGGAAACACTTTTGTTAGTTGATCCCCAAACCACCACTCAATCTGAGTTGCTCAATGTCACTGACGTGATTTTCCACGAACTCGCCCATATGTGGTTCGGCGATCTCGTCACCATGAAGTGGTGGAATGGCATTTGGCTCAATGAAGCGTTCGCCACCTTTATGGAATTAATGGCCACCGATGCGTATCGACCCGATTGGGAGCGTTGGGTCACGTTTGGTTTAGCGCGCACGGCCGCATTCGACACCGACGCATTACAAACAACGCGTCCCATCGAATACCCGGTCATTTCACCGGCCGACGCCGAAGGAATGTTTGACATTCTCACCTATGAAAAAGGTGCTGCGGTTGTACGCATGCTCGAGCAATACCTGGGCGCTGGTGCATTTCAAGCGGGTATCGCTCGATATCTGCAACAGCATGCATATGGCAATACCGAAACAACTGATCTGTGGGATGCCATTGAAGAATCAGCGAACCAACCAGTGCGTCGCATCATGGACTCGTGGATTTTTAACGGCGGATTTCCAACCATTAGCGCTGAGATTGTCAATGACGGCCGAACATTGCGCTTAAGCCAGCGCCGGTGCCGCTATATCGACGACAACGAAACTGACGCGACTGCGTCAGAGGACGTGACCTGGCTCGTTCCGGCAATTATTTCGTTTCGCACGTCCCACGATCCCAATCCGATTGTCGAAAAAGTATTGATCGATCAACCAGTCGTCGATATCGACTTACTTGATGCCGTGCTTTGGGTGCAGGTGAATGCCGAAAGCACCGGCTTCTATCGCGCCCGTTATGCCCATGACTTACTTGAGTCTTTACTTCGTCATATCGATGAACTTTCGGGACTTGAGCGCTATGCGCTTATCGACGATCTCTGGGCATCAGTACTAGCGGGTGATCTGGAGGCTCATGATTTCGTCGATGCATTGCAGGCATTCCGCAATGAAACCGACTTATCGGTATGGCAACGCATCATCGCTGGACTTCATCAGTGTGAACGTCTTTGCTCAGAAGAGGCAAAAGCGGGTTTTCGCGCCGCAGCCACCAACCTTCTGCGGCCGATTTCCGAGCGATTAGGCACCGAACCCATCGAGGGCGAAAGTGATCGCCAGAACGCTCTGCGCGGCGTCATTTTTGAAGCCATGGGCGTAGTTGCGCACGATGCTGATAGTCGCGCCCGCGCGAAAGTCCTTTTAAATGTCGATGATTTCCATCCCGATCCCTCACTAGTGGCTGCGTCAGTGAACATCGTCGCCGCTCACGGGACAACACAGGACTTCGATGACTTCGTTGCGCGCATGAACTCCGCTACTACTCCGCAAGAGCAATTGCGATTCCTCAATGCTCTTGCCGATTTTCCGGGCGAGGACGAAATGCTCCGCTTCCTTGGCATGTGTTTAACCGATCAAGTGCGTACTCAAAATGCGCCACTGGTGTTACGACGCGCTTTGACGAACAAGACGCAAGGAACGATCGCCTGGCGTTTCATCACCGAAAATTGGAACGAGTTAACCACTCGCCTACCTTCAAACTCCATATCCCGCATGTGTGAAGGTGTGCGCAGTTTGCCGGCATCAGAAGTCAGCAACGTTCTAGCGTTTTTTGCCAGCCATCCCGTTCCCCAAGGCGAGCGCATCATTGCTCAACACTGCGAAAAATTGCGAGTTAATGCCGCACTTTTCGCTCGGGAACATCAACGTTTTAGTCGTCGATTTCTTTAAGTGCGGCTAAAGCCATTTCTTACGACGGAAATATATATAGAGGCCCGTCATGGCCAAAAGTATGGACAACAAAGCCGCCGGATAACCCCAACGTGAGTCGAGTTCAGGCATGTACTTGAAGTTCATCCCATAAATACCCGTGACGATGGTGGCCACGATCAAAATGGCGCCCCAGGACGTCATCTTTTTCATCACTTCATTCATACGATTGGCACCCAGCGCCAAACTGGCATCAACAACACCCGCTGCCAATTCACGTTGCGTGTCGATTTGGTCGATGATGCGCAATAAGTGATCGAGAACATTTTCCAGATACACAATTGCTTCCATTTCCACCCAAGGAATCTCCCGACGCAATAGCGCCAAGACGACATCGCGGAGAGGGACAATACGCCGGCGCAACATAATGGTGGATCGACGCAATTCGAGAAGTTCTTTTTGTAATCCCCCGTTCGGCGGAGGACCGACATCAAATAAGTTCTCTTCAATATCTTCTAAACGATCTTCGGCTTCGTCAATAACGGTGAAGTATCCGTCAACGACTTCATCCAAGATTGTGTAAAGAAGAAAACCAACTTTTGGATCAACCTCGCGTAGCCGTGAGTAACGCTCTAAGACGGGCGCTTCATCAAATGCGAGGCCTACGTCGTTCTTTTCGCGTACCGTCACCAACCAGTTCTCGCCGAAGAAGACGTCGACTTCGGCCATTTCTCCCTCTTCGACGCGTGCATACGAAACAAGGAATGCATGTGATGGGTAGCGCTCGAGTTTGGCGCGTTGTCCATGTTTCAATACATCTTCAACCGCTAACTCATGCAGATCCAAAATTGGAATCAAAAAATTAATGCTGTTGAGGTCTTCTCCCTCAATATCAATCCACACCAACGAGTCTTTTTGTTGTACGGCCGGAGCAACATCAGCAAGATTGTTCGATTCCGTTTGCGTACCTTCAGAAAAAATTCGAATAGTTGGCATTTATTTTTGACTTTCCGCAAGTGAGCGTGAATCGGCGTAGGACGCATCGGTTCCGTGACGGTCGAGACGATTAGCAAACTTCTGCGCGCCAAACGCTAATCCGGCGACTAGCAGGACAACCCCCAAGCCGCGTAAATGCGGATAACTCGTTGTCGACGAAAGAGAAATTGACGATGTCGGCCAGACGAAAAAAGAAACCGCAATACAAACGACAAAATATGAAGGCCGGTAGCGGCCCAATCCGCAAGCAGCAAGAAGAGCAAATCCTGTTGGCAAATACCACGGCCAAATAACCGGTCCCAAAATCACATAGGCCACCAACACCACCGCCGTAGCCTTAATGAATCCGACAAGCGGACTACGACGCAACATGATCAGCACGACAACAGCCGTCAGCAAGAGTCCAAGGCTGCGAACGCCGCCGGCCAAACTTTGACCATCAATACGGATTCCGATTGTGTCCAAAATTTCCGAAATCGAAAATCCAATTTTTGTTGTTGGCGAATACGTATCGTTCACTTTTCCAGTACTGCGTAAGGCCGTTAGCCAACCCGGCCCAAGCCCTACCAGCCAACTCGCAACCACCAATGACAAGAAGGCCGTGGCCAGAACAGTTGCCGTAGTGCGTAAACGCTCTTTGAAATCGCCTCGATCGTTCCAACACCAACCCAAATACAAAAGGGCAATCGCCGCTGGAATTTTCACGGCCGTTGCCGCAATGATGAGAGCAACACCCCATTTTTTAAATCCGCGTTGTGCTAGCGCTAAGCCCGCCGCCAACAAGCCGAGCATGAGCGCATCGTTATGGGCGCCGCCGATGAGGTGAACAATGACAACTGGATTCGCTAATCCAATAGCGATTGCTACTGCTGGCGACAAACCGTTAGCGGCGGCAATAAATCCGATGCCAACGGCGGCGACCGCAATTCCAATCCAAACAAAGACTCGATAGATATTGATGGCGGCCGGCGCATTATGCCCGCTCAATTCAACAGCACTACGCGCCGTTGCCACCGCAACCGGCCCATAGGGAGCGGGCGATGGACGCCAATACGGATCAGCACCTGAAGTGAAATCACCGCGACCTAACGAAATCGGTCCTGTTGTACTCGGATCAATTCCGCGACTCGCCATCTCTCCTTGAGCAACATACGAATACACGTCGTTAGAAAGCAACGGTGGCCCAAGCGATACCGGAATTGCCCAAACGACTAACGCCAACGCAACGGTGACGATTGCTTTTTTCGTTTCAAAGCGAGCAGCGACATAAATAAGCCCGAGCCAACTGAGAGCCAAGAGCGACATTCCGGTAACAAACCAAAATGACGACGCGGCGGCTGAACCGGGATGACCTATGCCAGGAACCGTTAATCGCCACGATGGAACCGCCAAACGCCAAAGTGGCGCTGATGCAGTGATCACCAAACTGCCAACAAAACCGGCGACGATTAAACCAAGGGGGATCCAAAACGAAACGTTGCCGCTGCGGCGCGGCGTCCATTTCGACTCAACCAAGGTGCGTTCGACTTGCGCCGCCGAAGGGCCAGCCCAAATTCGGCGGGTACGACTGGCGAGATATTTCCATTCCGGCGACTGCGTTACATAGTCTCGGACTTTTTCACTTACGGTCGCCACAACGAAAGGCTACCGAACTTAACGCTACGAGTTGGTTCAACTTCCGCGTCGACGAGGATTGTCCACGGTGCTATAGCCAATTACCGATTCAAACGACTGTGAACGCCAATCGGATTCGATGAGTTCGATTTGATCAGTGGTGATCTTGGCTGGGTGATCGACTCCACACGCCCACGCCACACGTTCGATTTCATAGCGCAATGCCGCCAGATAGTTCGCACAACGAACTGATTTTGACGCCGGATCAAGACCGCGAGTCAGACGGGGATTTTGTGTGGCTACGCCTGTCGGACAACGATCGGTATGACACCGCTGCGCTTGGATACATCCGATAGCGAACATGGCCGTACGCCCGACATTGATCATGTCGCATCCCATCGCAAACGCCGAGACTGCTGTTGCAGGCATGCCCAATTTTCCGGATCCAATGAAGACGACGTCATCAGTGATTCCCTGCTCACCGAAAGTTTCATAGACACGCGAAAAAGCGGTGCGAAATGGAAAGGCGACATGATCGGTGAAAACCAATGGTCCCGCCCCAGTGCCACCTTCACCGCCATCAATTACAAGAAAGTCCGGTCCGATTTTTTGTTCGCGCATTTTGGCAGCCAACTCGTTCCAAAACTTTTGTTCACCAACGGCTGATTTCAATCCAACAGGCAAACCCGTTGCGCCGGCCACGGTCTCAACAAATTCAAGGAGGGAATCAACATCATGAAAGGCGGTATGTCCGGCTGGACTTTTGCATGTTTCGCCTTCGGGAATTCCGCGAGCGTCGGCAATCTCTTTTGTCACTTTCACTCCGGGCAGCAAACCCCCGAGTCCAGGCTTCGCGCCTTGCGAAAGTTTCACTTCAATCGCTTTTACCGGCGCCGACGAAACCGTCTCCAAAAGTCGTTCCAGAGAAAACTTTCCTTCCGGCGTTCGACATCCGAAGTAACCAGTTCCGATCTGAAAAACCAGATCACCACCTTGTTTATGGTGAATTGAAAGCCCGCCTTCACCCGTCGATTGCATGGCGCCGGCCAATTTGCAACCGGCATTCAACGCCTCAACCGCCGGACCACTAAGTGATCCAAAACTCATCCCCGAAACATTCACCACGGAGTTCGGGCGAAAAGCGTGTTTACGGCCATGTGACGCACCAAGAACTTTGAGTGCCGGAAGTGATCGATTGATATCAGGGTGTCCAGGATCATTCGGCGCTTGATAGGGAAACGCGGCGTGACGAATGATCACGTAGCCATCTTGCGTGAGATCGTTATCGGTACCGAATCCAAAATAAGAGTTTTGTTCTTTAGCCGAGGCGTACACCCACCGTCGCTCATCGCGATTGAACGGTTTCTCAGAATTGTTATCGGTAACGATGTACTGGCGAAGTTCCGGTCCAACTCCCTCAAGCAAATATCGAAAATGACCGATCACGGGAAAGTTGCGCAGAATCGCATGCTCTTTTTGCCGCAGATCATGGATGACGAGGCCAACCAGAAAAAGAATGAGTAAAAGGAAAATCGCAGCCAGCACTAATCCAACGGTCATATCGAAAGCCTAGAGCGGTTCGCCGCCGAAACGACCACGATGCTCAAAGCAGCGCCAGCACTAAACCCAACTGACCTAAGTGGTAGGTCACCATCACGATTGTGCGACTGCGCGGGAATTCTTTTACAAATTTCGTCCAGCCAATGATCGTGTCGCTGGCCGCAAACAACACTGCACCAATGGCGGCCACAACTATGCCCGTACCAAATGCTGCCGCCACCATGATCGACAAGATCAACATATAGGCGGCCACCGGCGCACTCATCCCGCTGGTTTTTGCTTTCTGCACAATACGCAAGCCGAAAAAGCCAGCAACAACGACCATTACGGCAATACCAATTAGGAAACCAATCGGCGTAACACCTAAAGCGATGAGCGCAGCAATGTAAAGAACATGCGCGACAAAGAATGCAGAAAGCCCGTAGAGAAAATAATTGCGCGGAATCATTAAAAACACATCGCCCACCATTGATGCGAACAATCCCACCACCAGCAAAATTTGCGCCGTCGAATCAATGTCGTTGAACGAAAGAGCAATGCCGATAAGGCCAACCATCACCAGCGGTTTCAATAGATATTCGATCGACCGCTGATCTTTGGCAACAGCAATCCAATCCGCAATGGCCACCATCATCGTTACGACGAGCAACACAGTGGCAAGCAGAGTCATGCCCCCATGTTTTCATAATGAGGAGCGAGTGTTATGACTCTTGTCCCGAAAGTCGCTTTTCGTTATGGCGCATCAAGACGCGGCAGGACCAGAGCCAAACTGTCAGGACAAACATCATTTACCGCTACCCATTGACGTAATTCCGACATGGGCACCCATTGCAACTCAACTATTTCTTCATCGCTCAGAGAAAATGGTCCCGACGAAAATGTCGCATAGACGCGAGCTAATTCGGCAACATGTTCGTCTTCATACAACTGCTCACCGAGATATTGCAGTTCGCCGCTGATGCCGATTTCCTCATGCAATTCGCGAGCTGCAGCGATCTCCCAGGCTTCGCCGGTAGCCACCACTCCACCTACGGCAATATCCCAAAACGACGGCCAGATGTCTTTCCAGTCAGCGCGTTTATGAACAAGTAATTCATCGGCGTCGTTACGCACGACAATAAAGACGGAGCGATGTAAAAGTTTTTGGGCGCGCATTTGCGCACGTGTAACAACAGCCACGACATTGCCGCTCTCGTCAACTATGTCCACCTCTTCATTGGCATTCGGCGGAGACATTAGAGAGATGCGGCTTTCTCACGGGCTTCGGCAAGGGTGGCGCCCTGCTCCATAATCGTGCGTAATTGCACAACATGTCGCGGACGATTCATCCCAAGTACCGCCGTGAGTTTGTCTCCCTTTCCATAAAGAGCAACAAAGCGAAACTCTTCAAGACTTCCATGCACGATTTCAAACGAGTCATCGGGACCTGGGCGACCCGCCAGTTGGATTTTGCGATCGTATTGGTCTGACCAAAACCACGGAAGAGCATCAAAGACGGGCCCGGGTTGTCCGCTCATTTCCGCCAGCAATGTTCGGGCGGCCGCTTCACCGCCGGCGATCGCATGTTCCCAATGCTCAATGCGCACCATCTGTCCCATACGCGCACTTGGGTACCGAGCAATATCACCGCAAGCAACGACGTTCGCCGCTGCTTTCAATGTGTTATCGCAGACAATTCCATTTTCGAGTTGCAGTCCGGAATTTTCTAACCATTGCGTATTGACGGCCACGCCGATTCCGATGACAACCACTTCGGCATCGATTGTTTCGCCATTACTGAGCGTTACGCCAACAACGCGTTCGCCTTCGTCGGTTTGAATTGTGTTGAGTTTCTCTATTCCCGTGCCGAGACGCAGATCTACGCCGTTCATTCGGTGGATTTCAGCGCACACTTCTCCAACTTGCTCGCCGAGAATATGACCGAGAGGCAGAGGCATCGCTTCAATCAATGTGACGTTGAGACCGCGCTTACGACAGGTTGATGCGACTTCAGCTCCGATAAAGCCCGCTCCAATCACAACCACTCGCGACGGATTCGCTTCCAGTTCATCGCGCAGTTGCAATGAATCGTCCAAACTGCGCACCACATGCACACCGGCGATACCTTGTGTGCCGGGCAACCAGCGCGCTGACGCGCCACAGGCCAAAATCAATCCGTCATAGGTGAGCGTTTCACGTTCACCTGGAGCAACATCACTAGCTGCCGACTGCGAAGTGGTAAACGTGAGTTGTCGATTCGCCGTATCCAGCGCAATGGCGCGAGTTGCGCGCCGAAGATCTAACTGCAAGTCCTCATTTACCGCAGAAAGAACGATTTTTTCTGGGTCCCAGTCGCCTGCCAAGAGTTGCTTCGACAACGGGGGCTTGTCATAAGGCAAAGCAGGATCGGCATCGAGCACAACGATCGAACCGTTAAAACCTTCTCGCCGTAACGTACGGGCAGCACTTAGGCCGGCCAGCGACGCGCCAACTATGGCGATCGTGGGCAATTCACTCATCGAGAGAGATTCAATCCTCGGCGATGGAGATTGCTTGCTTGGGGCAGCGTTGTACAGCCTCTTCTACGCGAGCGCGATCTGATTCATCAGGGGTCTCGTTCAAGATGTACAAAAAGTCGTCATCGCGAACTTCAAAAATGTCTGGCGCGATCGCCATGCACACAGCGTTACTTTCACAAAGATCGAAATCCACCACGATTCGCATTGCGTCCCCTTTTACTTTTCTACAAACGGCTTGATTGGGAAGGAACTCCCTGACTGCCGGTCACCCTATGCGCCCGATCAGCCTGTTCCTTCATATTGCCCCAGATTTTTAGTTGATTGCGACGCCAAGCAGAAAGTCTTCGTTGTGGGGGATTTCCCGAGCCAAGACGAGGCAGAATGGGGCCATGACCGAAATTGCCCCGCTCGCCGGCGTACGCATTATCGAAGCGTCCATGCTCGGCCCCGCTGCCATGACCACCAACCTCGCCGAACTCGGCGCTGATGTCATCAAAATCGAGCCCCCGGGCGGTGACTATGGCCGGCAAATGACATGGCCGATCATCGAGGGCACATCACTTTTGTTTTTGCATGCCAACCGCGGAAAGCGTTCGATCGTTTTAGATATTCGCACCGAAGAAGGTGTGCAGACATTCAAAGATCTCGTTCGTGATGCTGACGTTGTTGTCGAGGCAATGCGTCCGGGTGCACTCGAACGACGCGGTCTTGGCTTCGAAGCATTGAAAGCGGTCAACCCGAAAATCGTGTTCATGACCATTAGCGGTTATGGCATGACTGGTCCGTACCGCAATCTTCCTTCACATGGAATCGCCTATGACACTTGGGCTGGCATCGTGAAACCGGCTTATGACGATGAGGGCTATTGCTATATCCCGGAGCACACATCAATCGGCATCAACGCGGGACCAATGTTCGGCGCATTGGGCATCCTCGCCGGCATTATCCATGCGCGTGCCACCGGTGAAGGTGTGTACATGGAAATTGCACAATCAGATGCGGCGGCGGCATTCGATTGGTATCGCAGTGAAAGTGTGCGCGCCTACGAGCGTCCCGAATCAGAAGTTACGGGCAACGCCGCTGACAATTACGAGCGACGCGCACCGGGAACGGCGGGCATGAAAGAAGGCGTTCGCTATCAGATGTACGAAACGTCTGATGGACATATTTTGTTCATGGCCTCTGAACAAGAGTTTTGGAAAAACTTCTGTGAAGGCATCGGCCGTATGGATCTCTTTGAAAAGTATCCGGGCTCGAAATATGCCGACCACGCGCGCAATAACCGCGAGTTGCTAGCGGAATTGACCACCATCTTTAAAACAAAAACATGCGATGAATGGATGGAATTCGGTGGTCAATGGAATACACCTTTGGCACCGGTGAACACACATTCATCTCTTTCCCATGATCCACAATTTATTGATCGCATGAATTGGATTCCGAAAGAAAAACTCGGCGCCGACATGCTTCCCAATCCCGTGAAGATCATCGGTGGCGAATTACCGATTCCGCGCAAAGCTCCTGAGCCTGGTCAGCACTGTGACGAAATTCTGCGCGATGTACTTGGTTATGACGACGCCAAAATTTCTGAACTAAAAGAAAAGGGTGCCGTCTCCTGACCGCAAATAACCAACCACCGACATCAACTGAAGAACTCGCCACACGTCGGCCTTCAGTTCTGCGCATTGCGGTGCGCGTGTTGTTTTTGGTGGTTATGGCCTTTGCCTTTTATGGCTTGGCCCCAAGTCTTTTAGACATGTGGGATCAAGTCCCCAAGTTACGTACGGTGAGCATTTACTGGTTCGTCGTCATGATCCTGGCCGAATCGGCTTCCTATGTTTGCGCGTGGCTATTGATTCGCACCGCTCTGCCAAAGGTGAGTTGGTTTGTAGCCGGCACTTCACAACTCACATCTAATGCCGTCGCCAAAATTGTTCCGGGCGGAGCAGCTATTGGCTCGGCAGTTAACTTCCGAATGTTGTCTGCCGGAGGCGTGCAAAAAGGCGAAGCCGGTGCCGCGTTAGCCGCGACGTCAATTATTTCTAACGGCGTCCTGCTGTGTTTGCCTATGGTGGCGATCGGCCTATCAATTTTGGGTGCACCCATCCCAAACGGTTTGCAACATGTTGCTTGGGGTGGAGCGGTTTTATTTGTTGTGTTGTTTTCGTTTTCGTTTGCGCTGGTGCGTTACGACCGACCCATTCAACTCTTCGGAAAATTTGTTGAAGTAAGTGCACGCTGGGTTTTGAAACGACTCGGGAAAACCGGCGGCCCCACCGAAGAGGGAATGATTCGTCAACGCGATCAAATGGTTTCGAGTTTGGGATCGGGCTGGAAGCGCGCACTTTTTGCTTCCGTCGGCAACTGGCTTTTTGACTACTTCGCGCTCGTGGCGGCCTTGTTGGCTGTAGGTGTTGACCCCCGTTTAAGTGTTGTTTTGTTGGCGTATGCCGCGGCCGCGGTTTTGGGCATGATCCCCATCACTCCTGGTGGCGTTGGCTTCGTCGAAGCCGGCCTCACCGGCATGTTGGTAGTCGCGGGCGTGAGCGGTGAAGACGCCTTACTCGCCACGCTGGCCTACCGAGTTGTCTCCTATTGGCTGCCCTTACCGGCTGGCCTCATCGCCCATTTCCTCTTCCGATTCCGCTTCGGCAAGCAAACTGGAACCGAACCGACCGCTTGAACGCCTAAATTCGCAGACTGAGTTCACGGCGTAGATTTCTACGCTCTGCAAAAGAGTCGAAAAAGAGGCGAAATGGGATTCCCAACTGATCTGAAGATCATTGAGACGTTTGTCGGCATGCCGAGTCGTAACCGCAAAGAGGTGTACAAGTTCTTGGCGCCGCATTTGCGCGACGACGAGTCGAAAGAATTTCGCTTTCCCGCGCAATACATGTTCAAAGATGTTCCACCCGATACCGATGAGGGTGTTGATCCGGTGGCGCTGCTGATCGACAACCTTGATCGCCACAATATTGAAACCGCCATGTTGGGCTACCGACCGGAAAACCCTGATTGTGTGCGCGCGTTAAATGAACATCCCAACCGTTTCATCACTTGTTATGAATTCGACCCCAACAATGTGATGCCCACGATCACTGATATCCGTCGCGTCCATGCCGAGGTCGGCATCAAAGCGATCTCCACTTTCCCTGCGGGTTATCGCGTTCCGTTAAACGACAAAAAGATGTATCCGTTCTATTCGCTTTGCTGCGAACTCGATTTACCAATTTTTGTTTGCGTCGGTATTCCCGGTCCACGAGTTCCGTTCGCACCGCAACATGTCGAACTCATTGATGAAGTTATGTACGACTTCCCCGAGTTGACATTTGTCATGCGCCATGGCGCCGAGCCGTGGACTGAACTAGCCGTCAAACTAATGCTGAAATGGCCGGGCTTGTACTACTCGACTTCTGCGTTCGCGCCTAAGCACTATCCGAAGAACATCATCGATTACGCCAATACGCGTGGCAGCGAAAAGGTCATTTATGCCGGCTACTTCCCTGCCGGATTGAGTTACGACCGCATCTTCTCGGAACTCCCCAACGTTGGCTTCAAAGACGATGTCTGGCCGAAGTTCTTACGGGAGAACGCAAAGAAAGTTCTTAAGCTTTAAGAATTTCTTTCCACGGAAGATCTTTATCGGGCTGAATATCGCGCGGTAATCCAAGGGCACGTTCAGCAATCATGTTGCGGTGCACTTCATTTGTGCCGCCACCGATACGCGAGCCGAACTGTCCCATCAGGTTCTGTTGCCAGAAACCATTTTGGGGCGCATCGACGCGATCCAACATTCCCGATGGGCCTTCAATCTCCATTGCGAGGTTGTAGCGAATTTCGGCTGACTGCACCATGTAGTTCTTCATCACTGAAGGATCCGGCGGATTACCGCGACCATTCAAAATGAATGACTGCATACGGAGGCCAAGTAACCGCAACATAAATTCGCGCGCGTAAACATCCGCTAAACGAGTGCGAATAACTGGATCATCGGTGCGGCCATAACTGCGGGCCAACTGAAGTACACCTTCGTACCCATTAGGACCGCCGGCACCAGAACCGATCATGCCCGCCTCAGATGAAAGAACAGTGCGGGTAACGGCCCAGCCACCGTTCACTTCTCCCACGACATTCTCGGCTGGAATAACAACGTCGTTGAAGAACACTTCATTGAAATGTGATTGACCGGTCGCTTGGCGCAATGGTCGCACTTCAATTCCTGGCGTCTTCATGTCGACCAGGAAAAAAGTGATTCCCTTATGTTTCGGAGCATCGGGATCAGTGCGGGCAATCAGAATTCCCCAGTCAGCATGTTGTGCTTCTGAGTTCCAAACTTTTTGACCATTCACGATGAAACTGTCGCCATCACGAACGGCGCGCGTCGCCAACGCGGCTAAATCAGAACCAGCGCCCGGCTCGGAAAACAACTGGCACCACTGTTCTTCCCCACTTAAAAGCGGTGGGAGGAATCGCTTCTGTTGTTCAACGGTGCCATGACGCATGATGGGAGGACCAACCAACGATTGCGCCGCACCACCAAAGCCGGCAGTGACGTCGTATTTCGACGCTTCTTGACCAAAGATCACCGCCACCGCTGGCGAATCACCTCGTCCACCGAACTCTTTCGGCCATGTAATTCCCGACCAACCGTTGTCATAGAGCGTCTTTTGCCAAGCGCGACATTTTTCGATGTACGCCAATGCCGCTTCTTCGGAGTCGTCGGTTGGCCCACGGGACCAATCTGCTTCAGTGCCGGTTTTTAACTTGGCGTTCGCGTCTAAGAAAGTTCGAATTTCTGCCCGCAGCGCCGCTTCTTCTGGTGATTCGTCAAAGTTCACAAATAGTGACTTTAGAACGATCCGCCGACGAGCGGTAACACGAACCGTGAATCGCTGCGTAGTCTCATAGCGATGAGTGAGTCTCGGTTTTCTCCCCCTGTGGTCCGCCGCCGGCGACTCATCGTTACCTGTTTATCGATCCTGATTTTTCCCGTGGTGTTACTGAGTTGTGGCGGTGATGGCTCCTCTTCAAGTGACGAGCAGACCACCACTACTTCCCCTGCGGAACTACAAGTCAAAGTTTTCACCGATCCCGCCAAGCCGGTGACGGCCAAAGTAGGACAGCGTTTTGCCGTGATGTTGCCGGCCGATCCGGGTGCGGGATGGAAATGGACGGTGACGGGAATAGATCCGCGCATCCTGTTGCCACTCGGTTTGGAATTCAATGACGACTCATCGCTTGAGGCCAATGCCAACCCGTCGGTGACTTCAACAACAACGACAACCGTTGCAACGCGTCCCACCCCGAATGGTCAAAATCGTGCGCCAACCACAACCACAACCACCGTCCCCGCGGCGCCAACAACTTCGACACAAAATCTGTCCCTAGTGCAAATCAATTCATTTGCCGGACGCGTCGCAGCAGCAACGCAATTAGTTTTCGAAGGACGAACGATCAACGGTGAACCAAATGGTTACCGCGTTACCTTCAACGTAGAAATTTCATAGTTCACTTTTGATCGTCGGAGTCGTTTTCGCGCTCGCGTCGAAAACGGCGAAGATCTTCTTCTAATTCGAATCCCGGCGCCACACCTTCGTCGAAATCAAGTGGCCGCATTGCTAAATCGATGGCGGCCCATAGCGTCCGTGAATACGGAAAAAACCAAAACGGAACTGCTATCGCCACGATTACCGCCAACACACCGATATTCCACATCGGAGGATCGGGCCACGTAATCGTGACACCGATGAGCAACTCAATAACCAATGCCGTTTGCACGACGATGATGTTGAGAAACCATGAGCCCAACCAATGACCAGGAATGCGATTAAACCAAAGTCCACAACGCGAACATTGCGGTGTCATGCGTACCCACGAACGAAATATGGGTTTATTGGCACACACGGGACATCGGCGCCCTAGCGCACGACGCAGTAACAATCCCGGTGATTGAGCCATCTCGACATTCTGCCCACAGTCTCGTTTCACGTGACGAGTCGACTGGTAACTTGCCAACGTGGACCCTCGCCTTGAACAGTTATTTGGCTTTTTGGCTGAGGTTGACTTTGCAGGTTACAGCCCCGTGTATGCCAACCTCGCTCGGCGTTGTGCTGGCGACAGCGATATCCACGAGTTCATCAACTCCGCTATGGCGCCAAATTCACGCCGCGGGCGCATGCCGGTTTTATTTTTTGCCGCCACCCACGACATCGTGCTGCAACAACCAGATTCCACATTGGCGGCGATTTATCGCGGCGAAATTAATGAAGATCCGTGGCCTCAGTTTCGACAACTCCTTGATGATCACCGCGACGAACTAACAAAGACGTTTGCAACTCGCTCGGTACAAACCAACGAAGTTGGTCGGTCGGCTGTTTTTTTGGCGGGCCTTTCATTTCTCAACGCTGATC
>JBEGMF010000043.1:0-4486 GCA_041183205.1 Actinomycetota bacterium
AGTGTCGCTGCAGGCGCGCATGTTGCATTGCAATCAAGCACTCCCGAAAACGTTTCCACGGTTGGCCCGACGCAAACAGTGACCTTCACTTTTTCGGGAACCGTTGATCCCGTAAAAGATGAATTCAAACTCACCGATGAAACAGGCGCGCAACTAAAGATCAAATCTGTGACCCGACCATCGGAGCAAGTTGTAGCGGTCGAAGCCGAGGAGCCCTTCCCCGCTGGTCGCAATAAAGCCGCTTGGGCGTCACGGGCTGCTGATGGACATGTTATGACCGGAAGCATTGCCTTTACTGTCGACCCACTTATGGCTTCTACCGCTCCCGCAATTCTTTCCGATGATGGAACTGCCGCCGCAACAACGGAAACAAACTCCACCAACTTTTCTTTTGCGGAATTGTTGGCGAGTCTCGGGCGCTGGATTGTGTATGCCGCCATCTTGTTTTGTGTTGGCGCTTTGGCCTACGCCCAATTTGTTCATGAGGGACTTCGACGCGAATCTCGTTCTTTAATCTTCTTTATTCGCCGCGCCGCGATTGTCGTTGTATTTGGGGCCGTTTTGGAATGGTTTGCTCAACTTTGGGTACGCGGCTCGAATGGAATTTTTTCCATTGTCAGCCCTTCGGCCTGGGGCGATGTCATTTCATCAAACTTCGCCACCGGTTCTGCTCTGCGCGTCATTGGTGCACTCGTGCTGTTGTTATTCCTCTCAATGTCAATTGAAGACGTCAACGACAACGAGCAAGCCCTTAATTCTATTAGCGGGACAACCATCACCGCTCCCGCAATGACGCTCACCAAAGTGAAAGTCTCGTCGTCTCCTTTAGCGATTGTGGGCGCTACTTTGCTGTTATGTTCAGAACTGTTCCTCGGCCATACCGCCAGCGTGGAGCCTCGCCTCGTTACCGCCATCTCGGACTTCGTGCACCTCGCAACTGCCTCGGTATGGTGCGCCGGTGCATGGCTCTTATTCATGACGCTTGTTCGCCGTAAAGCCAATGGAATTTCAATTTCATCACGAGTGCTAGCAGCAAAGTTTTCATCTTTAGCCACCGTTTCGGTAATCACCGTGTCGATAACCGGCGTCATTCTTTCGTATTTGATTTTGGATGGCTTTGATGGAATTTTCTCAACGCAATTTGGAAAGTTTCTCATCGTGAAACTTTTCCTCGTGGCAATTTTGGTTGCGCTCGGCGCTTATAACCGTTGGCGTCTCGTACCCCAGTTGCAAACGGATCAAGAAAGTTTTACCAACCAATTTCGTCTCACCATGCTGGCGGAATCAGTTGTATTCCTCGCCATTGTTTTAGTAACTGCGTTATTAGTGGCCTCAAGCCCACTTGCCTAGTGTTTCCCTGCCCCCCATCAGTAAATGAAAGGTAATTCCATGCGTCGCATCGCCATCATCCTTGCATCGCTCTCTCTTTTTCTCGCTGCATGTTCGGATCACTCATCGGTGAATCATTCCGATATGAATATGAATTCATCAACCACCTTGGCTATTCCCGCTAACGCCGATTACAACGCCACCGATGTTGGCTTTGCCCAGGGAATGATTCCTCATCACGCCCAAGCCATCGAGATGGCCGATATGGCATTGCAAAAGAGCACCAACGAGCCCGTCCTCAAACTTGCCCGCGCCATCAAGGGTGCGCAAGATCCCGAAATTCAACAGATGACGACGTGGTTGAACGACCGAGGACAAAAGGTTCCCGATGCTTCGGCATCTATGGATCACAGCAGCCATGCCATGGACGGAATGGGCTCCATGATGATGGGCGGCATGATGACCGAAGCCGATATGAAGAAACTGAACGAGTCAACTGGCACCGCTTTTGATCGCTTGTGGTTGCAATTGATGATTCAACATCATGAAGGTGCAATCACCATGGCCAAAGAAGAACTTGCTAAAGGTAAAAACACGGAACTGCAAACGCTCGCTCAGGCAATCATTTCTGGTCAGCAAAAAGAAATTGACGAAATGAACGGATTGCTGAAGCAATAAATACGTTCGCTACGAGAACTCTTTGAAAAACGTGAGACGCACTTCGAGCCCAGGAGATTGAGGAACAAGTTCAACCGTTCCACCCTCCTTTTCAATGAGTTCTTTCACAATTGGTAAGCCGAGACCGCTGCTTCCGAATCGAGTGGGAGCAGCGGTTCCGCGCCAAAACCGATCGAATGCCCGCACAATTTCCTCTTCGCTCATACCGCGACCTTCGTCGCGGATTTTCAGCACCACCTTGTTGTATTCCTCGGCAAGTTGAACGAAGAGTGTGCTTTTCGCCGGTGCCACATCAACGGCATTGGAAACGATGTTGTCAACGATTTGCGCAAACGCCGACTCATTTACGTCGAAATCACAATCGTCAATTTCGTCTTCGAGTATGAGTTTCTGCTCATCCAAAATGGGACGCCAAACGTCCAATTGGTCGCGCAGCACCTCGGAGCAATTTCGACGCATAACTTCGCTGGCTGCGCCACTGGCTTGATCCGCCCGCGCCAATGCCAGCAAATCGTTCACTAACCGACTCAGGCGAGCGACTTCACGCTGCGCAGCAACAAGGTCGGCATTCTCAGTTCGTAATTCGTCTTCGATCATCTCTAATCGCAATGAGAGTGCAGTTAAAGGGGTGCGAAGTTGATGCGAAGCATCGGAAACGAACTGCCGTTGTGTTTCGATATACGCCTGCAATCGATCAGCCGTGAGATTAAATGACTCGGCTAAATCGCGTGTTTCCGGCGGGCCATCGTTTTGATCAGCCCGCGCCGATAAATCTCCATCGCGGATTTTGACCGCCGTTCCCTGCAAATTGGTCAATGGGCGTCGTACCCATGCTGCAAAAAGCCATGCAATCAAGGCCGCCGCAATCAACGTGGCGATGCCAGAGAGCCCGAGGAATAGCCAATACCTTCGTACACGATCATCGATGCTGCTTGTCGAAAGTGTGAGCCGAACCGCTCCGACCACTTTTTCATTTTCAACAATCGGGACAGCAGCGAAACGAAACCTGAGCCCAAAGTGTTGGAATAACGACTTCCTGCTTCTGCATAACCGCTCAGCGCTTGTTCGAATTCAGGGCGGTTTGAAAAGTCGCGCGAATTAGCAGCGGGATCTTCGGTATCGACAACTGACTTTCCATTGGCATCAACGACCACAACTCGCGCCGACGAGGAATTAGCGAATGTGACCGATTCAGAGATAACTGCCGTTGAGTCAGAGGCCGCCAGTTCCGTCTCAATTCGACTGGACAGCGCAAATGCTTCGCGTTCAAGCGCGCTCTTTAATTCGCCGGTCAGATTCGTACGGTATTCAAAGGCCAACGGAATCTCGAGAGCCGCCAAAATAATGGCGGTCATGACTAAAAATGCGGTGACGATCCGACGAGTCATTCAACTAATCGCTAACGAGCCGATATCCGAAAACCAACACCCCGTACGGTTTCGATGAGGTCAGGATTATTGAGTTTCTTGCGCAACGACGAAATATGAACATCCAATGTCTTCGAAGATCCAAACCAATGTTCGTCCCATACATCGCGCAATATTTGCTCGCGGGTGAAAGTGGCACCTACATCGGAAGAGAGCAATTCCAGTAACTCAAATTCCTTTTTCGTAAGCGTTACCTCAGAACCATCGACGCGGACCGTGTGCGTGCGACTATCAATCGAAATGTTCGAAAATTCACGGAGATCATCGGTGGCCATGACTTCCGTCGCCGTTGCGCGACGGAAGACAGCGCGAATTCGCGCCGCCAATTCTCGCAAACCAAATGGTTTAACGACATAGTCATCAGCTCCGAGTTCAAAACCTAAGACTTTGTCTATTTCTTCGCCGTGCGCCGTGAGAAAAATGACTGGCACACCCGATTGCGCGCGAATCCGCCGACAAACTTCGAAACCGTCGATACCTGGCAGTCCCACGTCCAACAAAACCAGATCTAGTTTTGAAAGTTCATGATCTTCTAAAGCTGATTCGCCGTTTTCCGCTAGAGCAACCGAAAATCCTTCTCGTTGCAGACCCCGCACCAATGGTTCGGAAATTGAAGGATCATCCTCAACCAACAAAATGTTCATGTTGTTTGACCTTCAATCTTGCCCGCACTCAACTTAGGAATCTTTGACACTGGCAACTCGGCCCGGGCCGATCCATCGGTAACTGAGAAAAAACAGTAACAAACCACCAGAAAAAAGAAAAAGCAGAATCGCAGCGATACCTTTGGCATCGGTTCCTGCCATTACGGCATGGGTGGTTGCTCCGGCCAGCACGGCATAACTGAGGAAATGGACCATGCGCCAAAGTCGCTTATTGAGGCGATTACGCAACAATGACGACACCTCGATTATCACCAATAAATACATGGAAATAATTCCGAGTGTCATGGCAGTTGTTTGCCATGTTGATGATCCTGGCACCAGTAAATCAGCAACGGTGAACTGAATGTATTTATCGCCCAAAAGCGAGAACATGTGAATTGCCAAAAA
>JBEGMF010000044.1:0-12015 GCA_041183205.1 Actinomycetota bacterium
GCGTCGCCTTCTTTAATTGAATACTCAAGACCGTATTTCTCTAATGCGGACTTCAGTGCACTGGTCGACTTTTCCCAGATCTCGTCAGTACCCACGTACTTCTCGGGATCTTTCGTCGAAAGGTTGGCGGTGAATTCGGTGAAGCCAAAGGCGCGCAACACACTCATCACGAAATCTAAAAGTGAAGCGATTTCGTCAGCCAGTTGTTCTTCGGTGCAGAAAATATGACTGTCGTCTTGGGTGAAACCGCGAATACGCATCAACCCATGCAAAGTGCCAGCGCGTTCATAGCGATACACCGTGCCTAATTCGAAAAGTCGCAACGGCAGTTCGCGGTAAGAACGAAGTCGACTGCGATAAATCAAACAATGCATCGGACAATTCATGGGCTTGGGGTAATACACCCCGTTGTCCATTTCCATGGGCGGATACATGCCATCTTTGTAAAACGAAAGATGCCCCGAGGTTTCAAACAGTTGGCCGTTAGCGAGATGCGGAGTAACCACGAATTGATAGCCACCTGATTCGTGACGATCGCGGGAGTAGTCCTCCATCAATTTGCGCACAATGGCGCCCTTGGGATGCCAGATGGCTAAACCGCCGCCGATTTCGCTGGGGAAACTTAAAAGATCAAGTTCGGTGGCGAGTTTGCGGTGATCGCGCTTTTCCGCTTCTTCCAAGCGATGCAAATACTCTTCTAAATCTTTTTTGCTTGCCCAAGCAGTTCCGTAAATGCGTTGCAGCATGGGATTCTTCTCATCACCACGCCAATAAGCGCCGGCAACCCGCATCAATTTGAAATGACCCAAGCGACCGGTATGCGGAACATGCGGACCGCGACATAAGTCGATAAAGCGCGGCGGATTTTCGTATGTGCGCACCAGTCCGGTTTCGGTCGCGGACATTGGATCTTCGGCCGCGCCGCGAATGATTTCGCATTTGTATTTGTGGTCTCGGAAAAGTTCCAACGCTGCCGGTTCCGGAATCTCATCGCGAATGAACGGCTGCTTTTCCTTAATGATCTCGCGCATACGCGCATCGATCTTTTCTAAATCTTCCGGAGTGAACGTTCCACCGTTGGGAAGTTCAAAGTCATAGTAAAAACCGTTTTCCACGGGAGGGCCAATGGCGAAGGTGGCGCCAGGATAAAGATCAAGCACCGCTTGAGCCAACACGTGCGCAGTTGAATGACGAATCGTGTAAAGACCGCGCTCATCGGTTTCAGTAACAATCGCCACCGAGTCGCCGTCGGATAGTTCCCACACCAAATCGCGTTCGACGCCGTTCACCACACCGATCACGGCGGCTTTGGCCAAACGAGATCCAATTTGTGCGGCCAGATCACCCACGGTGGTGCCCGGCTCAACTTGGCGCGTTGAACCGTCGGGCAGGGAGATCGTTACCGTTGACATAAGGGCAAATCTACTCGCTGCAATTCCACCCTCGGAATCGTTTTTAACGCTGCGGCTCGCCCACTAAAAACACGCCAAGTAAGGCTGCGGCGGTAACGACACTTTCATTGCGAGCGACGGCTGCGTCAATGGCGGCAACGGCGGCCGGCGTATCGAGGTCGTTATCTAAACAACGGCGAACTTCGTCGAGTGTTGTCGTTGATTCGGGTTGATCAACCGTCCCCAGCCAAGCAGTCAAGCGTGCGGCTGCCGTCGGCATAATTGCGTCGTTCCATTCCCAAGAATCTCGATAGTGATGCGCAACGATGCCGAGACGAATCGCACGCACATCCCATTCTTTGCGCAACTCACTGATGAAAACGAGATTGCCTAAAGACTTCGACATCTTTTCGCCATCCATGCGCACCATTGCTTGATGCATCCAATGACGAACAAATGGTTGACCAGTTGCGGCTTCGGATTGCGCCGCTTCACATTCGTGATGGGGGAAAATTAAATCTGAGCCGCCACCATGCAGATCGATTGTGGTTCCGAGTTCACGTAAGGCCAATGCCGAGCATTCGATATGCCAACCGGGACGACCCGGACCCCAGAGAGATTCCCAACTTGGCTCATCGGGTGCCGACGGTTGCCATAGAACAAAATCCAAAGGATGTCGCTTATGCGGATCATCCGGATTGCCGCCGTGCTGGCGAGCCAATTCCAACATTTCGTCTTGGCTGTAATGACTGATTTGTCCGAAGCGTTCAAAAGTGGTGATGTCGAAATACACCGCACCACCACTTTGATAAGCGTGGCCGCGATCAAGAACCATGCCGATAAATCCGCGGATATCGGCAATGGCGGAAGTGGCGCGCGGCTCGCTGAAACATTCAATGACATTGAGTGCTTCCATATCGGAATCGAAGCGCGCCATTTCGGCAGCCGCTAGATCGAGATAGTGCACGCCGAGTTCGCGGGCTTTGCGCAACATATCGTCATCAACATCGGTCACGTTACGCACGCATAACGTTTCATGACCCATATCGCGTAAGCGTCTCTGCAAAACGTCATACGTGACATACGTAGCGGCATGGCCTAAATGCGTGGCGTCATAGGGCGTAATTCCGCAGGTGTACATCAATACTTTGGGACCGGGCTCGAAAGGAACTATTTCGCGACGCGCGGTGTCATACAACTGCATTGCCATTGTTACTTCGCCTTTTGCGGATCGATGCCCGTGAATTTCACTGCGACGCGAGTTTTGTAGCGAAGATTGAGTTCTAAAAGAACCGCCGTGAACGCTTCGATGGGCGCCGCCTGAGTGAGATCACCAGCATCTAAGGCACGCATTCCGGGAATCTCGCTCAATAGATCCATACAGGTGCGTTTTGCGAAAGCGTGATCAGAACACACCAACACATCACTCTCAATCGGGTGATCCAAGTCGGCTAATTCTTTGGCCGGCACATGATGCAACGACGCCACGACATATGAACCGGGAACCGCGGCTTGCACACTGGCCGCCACGGAACCACGCGGTGGAACTAGTGGTTGGAATTCATGACCGACTCGAATAAGCGCATTGGCCATACACAAAACAACTTTGCCGTTAAGCGCAGCGCCAACTGATTTCGCCGTCGTCCACGCCGCATCCCACGGTGTTGCCACAACGACTAAGTCGCCCTCGGCGGCGCCTTCATTATCGGCAGCCGTAATTGACAGCGGCCGGTCTTTCCATTTCGAAGCAATTTCATCAACAACATGTTGTGATCGTTCCAATGAGCGGGAACCCAAAATGACCTCATAGCCAACATCGGCCAGTCGGACACCGAGAGCACTTCCGGCCGGACCAGTTGCACCAAGAATGCCAATTCGCATGCGCGGAACGGTAGTGGAATTTCTGCCCGATCGGTTTCTTTGTCGGTCGAAACTTCATTGTCCCCGCATCAACGGTGGGTATGCGTAATGTTTCAGTACGGTCTGATTGGAGAGACATGGGACTTCTCGAGGGTAAAAAACTGCTTGTAACCGGCGTATTGAACGATTCATCGCTCGGCTTCGGCGTGGCCAAGATGGCACAAGAACAAGGTGCCGAAATTGTCCTCACTGGCGTGGGAGGCGGCATGAAGCACACTTTGCGCGCCGCGGGAAAACTCCCCACCGAACCAGAAGTCATCGAACTCGATGTCGCCGAGCCGGATCATTTGATTGCCGCACGTGAACACCTCGCCAAAAAATGGGGAACGGTTGACGGCGCGTTGCATTCAATTGGTTTCGCGCCGGCAGTTTGTTTAGGCGGCACGTTTATGGATGCAACTTGGGATGACGTTTCAGTCGCCATGAATATCTCTGCCTATTCGTTAAAGGCATTGGCTGATGTCGTCGCTCCCCTCATGCCCAATGGCGGCTCCATTGTGGGACTCGATTTCGATAACACCGTTTCTTGGCCGGCCTATGACTGGATGGGCGTAGCGAAATCAGCGCTTGAATCAACTTCTCGTTATTTGGCTCGCTATTTGGGCCCGCAACAAATTCGCGTGAACTTAGTAGCGGCCGGCCCGATTAAAACCATTGCCGCCCGTTCAATTCCCGGCTTCGGCAAATTCGAAGACGTTTGGGATGAGCGTGCTCCATTGGGTTGGAACGTCAAAGACTCTTCCGCAGTGGCGAAAGCATGTGTTGTGATGTTGTCGGATTGGTTCCCGCAAACAACTGGCGAAATCATTCATGTCGACGGCGGCTATCACGCCACCGGCGCGTAATTCATTTCCGCCATTAACTAGTGCGGTGAAGCGGCGACGATATCGCCCACTAATTCATCGAGAAGGTCATCAAGAGTGGCGATGCCGCGGGTGGAATCGTCGTCATTCGTGATCACGGAAATATGAATTCGGCGCGCTTGCATTGCTGATGCGACTTGTTGCATTGGCGTGTCCGCAGCAAAACGCAGTACCGGTCGCACCATACGGGGCGGAATCGGAATCGAAAGTTCTTCCGATGTCATATTGACGAGATCTTTGGCGTGCACGAATCCCACAATGCCTTCGAGTCCATCGTCTCCCACAACGACGATGCGCGATTTTCCGGTATCACGAATGATTTGTTGAATCTCCTGCAATGTCGTTGCGAGTGGCACCGCCACAATTTGCGCACGGTCAACACAGACATTGGCAACCGGACGAGAAGCAAAGTCAAAAACGCCCGAGAACAACGCGGCGGCGGAATCAGAAATGGCTCCCCCCTCGCGTGAAACTGTGACCAAGACTTCTAATTCTTCAACGGTGGCGGCTGATGCCAATTCATCGCGCGGTTCAATACCGAGTAAACGCACACCGCCATTTCCCAATTTGGTTAAGAGCCAGAGGAATGGTCGGAACACTGCAATATAGGCACGGTTCGGCAACGAAAGAACACGCAATACGCCTTCAGGCCGCGTCAACGTAAAGTTTTTCGGCACCATTTCGCTTAACACCATGTGCGCAAAAATGATGATGAAAAGGCCGATCACTGCGGCAAGCGGACGGGCCCACGATCGATCCACCCAATCGGCATCACCGACGAGATCTAAAAGGAAATGGGCCACTGCCGGTTCACCAATAAGACCCAAGAACAACGAGGCCACGGTAATTCCCAATTGGGCGCCCGCCAATTGGATATTGAGATCGCCGATATCGCGCAGCGCCCGTTGCGCCGAACGATTTCCTTCGGCTGCAAGAGGCTCAAGTCGACTGCGACGAGAACCAACCAGCGCAAATTCCACCGCCACAAAAAAGGCGTTCACCAATAGGAAGAAGATAATGAGCGCAAACGTTCCCATTACGAATCTTCCTTAACGAATTGCAAAAGCACTGTGGCGATTCGACGGCGATCCATCTCTTCAACTTTGAAGCACCAATCTTCCCAAACAAATGTTTCTCCCACTTGCGGAAGATGGCCGAGTTGATCGAGCACAAATCCGGCCAACGTTTCATATTCGCCTTCAGGCAAACGACAGCCAGATTGATCATCAACTTCGTCAAGATGCAATATGCCCGGCAACAACCACTCGCCTTGCTCAAAGCGTGTGGGATTGAATTGGCGTTCATCGAACTCATCAGCGATTTCACCAACAAGTTCTTCCAAAATGTCTTCCAAGGTGATGATGCCGGCCGTGCCGCCGTATTCATCGACCACGATGGCGAAGTGGGAGTTATCGGTTTTGAGATCACGCAAGACATCACTCACATTGCGACTCTCGGGCACCGCAATAACCGGACGTAGAAGCGTTCCCACTTTTGTTATTGATCGACGGTCCTCGGGAACAGAATGAACCGAGCGAATGTGAACCGTGCCCAAAATATCGTCGAGATCATTTCCATAAACCGGAAAACGAGAGTGACCGGTTTCGTTCGCCAAAGCGACAAAATCAGAAACGCTGCTGTCGCGGGCGATGGCTTTTAAAGCGGTGCGAGGAACGAGAACGTCTTCGGCACTTTTCTCCTCAAAGCGAATGGCGCGCGTAAGAAGTCGCGTTGCGCCATCATCCAATGTTCCTTCTTGCGATGAGGTCTCGACGATTGCTTGCAGTTCCGGCAACGTGCGCACATGCGAAAGTTCGTCAGTGGGTTCGACTCCTAACGCCCGCACCGTGCGATTAGCTGAGGCGTTCAAGAAACGAATGACCGGTCCAAAAATGGCACCGTAGAGGGCAATTGCAGAAGAAAACGTGTAAAGCGTGCGTTCGGGACGAGCAATCGCAACACCTTTAGGAATTAATTCCCCCAAGACCATTTGCAAAATAGTGGCGATGACGATGGCGATTGCGAGGGCGAAACCAGTGACGACACCCTCGGAAACGACATTGTCTAAAAGTGGTCGAATGGCATCCGCCACGGCGGGTTCAGCCAAAAGACCAATCAAAAGCGAAACAATGGTGATCCCTAACTGAGCGCCCGACAGATGAAACGACATACGCGGAAAAAGTCGCAAAGCCCGTTCAGCGCGCTGGTTTCCACTTCCGGCATCAGCCTCCACACGGCTGCGATCAGCCGCTACTAATGAAAACTCTGCCGCTACGAAAAAAGCGCATAAGAAAATAAGAAAGAAAAGACCGGCTACGCCGAGGAGAATCATGAAGAACTCCGCGTCGAATCCGACCAGGCCCAATATCGACCATGCCGATGTTCCAGTTGCACATCGAGGCCAAAACAAGAAGAAAGAGATTCTGCAGTTAACACTTCGTCAAGCCGACCAGACTGTTGCACTTCACCAGCACGCAGAAGCATAAGCGAAGAAAAATTGGCGGGTATTTCTTCGACATGATGAGTGACTAAAACGACCGCTGGCCCCGTGGCGCCGCCGAAATGTTCCAACGTGTGCAAAAGCTCTTCTCTACCAGCGAGGTCTAAACCGGCAGTCGGCTCGTCTAAAAGAACAAGTACGGGATCGGTCATCAACGTGCGAGCAAGAACAACTCGTTGGCGTTCACCCGAGGAAAGCGTTGAAAGTGATCGGCCGGCAAGATGCCCAATTCCCATTTGCTCGAGACAATGCACTGCCTTTTGACGATCATGGTCGTCATAGTTGTGCCACCACGGTTCAAGGGCAGCGTTTTTTGCCGTCATCACCACATCGGCCGCAAGAAGATCACCGCGCAATTGATCCAACATGGCCGCGCTGGCGATACCGATCTTTTTGCGTAACTGACGCACATCAGTGCGACCTAAGAGTTCGCCGTCAACTTCTACTTCCCCACTTGAAGGGTGCAAATACAACGATGCAATACGAATTAAGGACGATTTTCCGGATCCATTACGGCCTAACACCACCCATTTCGAATGATGTTCGACATTCCAATTCACGTCGCGCAAAATCATGCGCCCATTGCGCATGAAGGAAATTCCACTAAGGCGTAACGCCGGATCGGTTGGTGCCACGGACCTCTAGGTGTCGAGCAATAAAGCAAGGGCAACAGCAGAAAGAATGAAGATCACCGCGGCGACAACCGTGATGCGATCGAGATTCTTTTCCACCACGGTGGAACCTGCTGCTGACGCGCCGAGGCCACCACCGAACATGTCGGATAAGCCGCCACCACGTCCACTATGCAAAAGCACCAGGAAGATGACCGACAAGGCCGACAAGATAAAAATGACAAGTACGACGGCTAACACGGCCGAAACGCTATCAGGACAGGCGGTATTGCACGATTCGGGCAAATTCATCGGCTTCGAGCGAGGCTCCACCGACCAATGCCCCATCGATATCAGGCTGGGCCATCAACTCGGCCGCGTTCGATGACTTCACGGAACCGCCGTATTGAATGCGCACTGCGGCGGCGGCATCGGCGCCTTTGAGTGATGCAACCTTTTCGCGAATCCACTGACAAACCTGCTGGGCATCTTCGGCGCTCGCTGTGCGGCCGGTGCCGATTGCCCAGATGGGTTCGTAGGCAATCACCATGCTGGCGACTTGCTCGGCTGAAAGGCCACCGATCGCCGCTTGAATTTGTCCCGTCACTTTTCCATGCGTGGCTTCGCCTTCACGTTCTTCAAGCGTTTCACCACAACAAAGAATCGGCGTCATTCCGTTGGCGAAAACCGCCTTCACTTTACGATCCACGATGACATCGGTATCGCCGAAAAGTTCGCGTCGCTCGGAATGGCCAACGATCACGTAAGAGACATTGAGTTTGGCCAACATGGGTGCGGCCACTTCGCCGGTGTACGCGCCTTTCGCTTCCCAATGACAATTTTGTGCACCGATAGCAATGGAAACTTTTTCGCTTTCCAAAAATGTTTGCACTGTGCGGATATCGGTGAAAGGCGGATGAACCGAAACGTCAACGGCTTCGTAATCTTCTTTGGAAAGCAAGTAACGCAATTTGTCCAACATCGCCGTTGCTTCAAAGTGATTTAAGTTCATCTTCCAATTGCCGGAGATAATTGGTTTGCGATCAGGCATTCGGTGCACCTCTCAATGCTTCAAGACCGGGAAGGTCACCATTTTCAAGTAATTCAAGTGACGCGCCGCCACCAGTGGAGACGTGATCAACTTCATTGGCTAAACCAAAAGCGTCGAGCGCAGCAGCGGAATCGCCACCGCCCACAACGGTGAAGCCGCGTGCATTCGCCATTGCTTCAGCAATGACGCGTGTGCCGGCGGCAAAACGCGGATCTTCAAAGACACCCATTGGGCCATTCCAGAAAATTGTGCGTGCATCAGCGATGATGTCGGAAAATTCCGCCGCGGTACCAGGACCAATATCGAGACCTTTCCAACCGTCGGGTACATCGGCGCCCATTTGTCGCACCTCACCGCCAGCATCGGGATTACCGATCTCGCCGCCCGGTCCTAAAGCCGTCACGTCGTGCGGAATATGAATAGTGACATCGGATGCCAACAAGCGTCGGCAAGTTTCAATTTGATCTTCTTCGAGGAGCGAATCACCAACGACGTGACCCTGCGCGGCCAAGAAAGTGAAACACATTCCGCCGCCAATAATGAGTGCATCGGCAACTTGTGAAAGTGCATCGATAACGCCGAGTTTGTCGGACACTTTCGATCCACCCAAGATCACAACAAAAGGTCGCTTTGGTTCAGAGCGCAGAGGCAACAGAACATCGATCTCTCGCTGCAATAACAACCCAGCAGCCGAAGGTAAAAACTGCGGAGGTCCCACAATCGACGCATGAGCGCGATGCGACGCACCGAATGCATCGTTGACGTACACGTCTTGTCCAGCAATCAGTTTTTGCACAAATGCCGGATCGTTCGCCGTCTCACCAGCGTCGAAACGCAGGTTGTCGAGCAATTCCACACCGGGTGCAAGTTCGCTGAGGCGCTGACGTACTGGTTCGACCGAATACTTCGGATCGGGCGCACCTTTCGGACGTCCTAAATGGGTGCAGGCCGTGACCTGCGCTCCCCGACTCGTTAAATATTCGATTGTTGGTAACGCAGCGCGAATGCGGAAATCATCGACGATCTCACCATTGCTGATGGGCACGTTGAAATCGGCCCGTAGTAACACTCGCTTGTTGGTGAGATCACCGAGATCAGAAAGAGAGGGAACTCCCATTGGTTTTACTTTGCCTTGTTGGCCATGACCTGCACGAGGTCAACCAATCGGTTTGAGTAACCCCATTCGTTGTCGTACCAACCCAACACCTTGACGAGATTGCCCATCGCCATCGTGAGTTTCGCATCAAAGGTGCAAGACGCCGGCGAACCGACAATGTCAGAAGAAACGATTTCTTCGTCGGTGTAAACCAAAACTTTGGACAATGGGCCCGACGATGCCGCAGCGCGGAATGCTTCGTTCACGTCTTCCACGGAAACGTCTTTACGCAACACACCAACAAAGTCGGTGATTGAACCGTCAGGAATCGGAACTCGCAATGCCGTTCCGTCCAACTTGCCCTTCATTGCTTCCAGCACCAAACCAGTGGCGCGTGCGGCACCAGTTGATGATGGTGTGATGTTGACTGCCGAAGCACGAGCGCGTCGCAAATCGGAATGCGGACCGTCAACCAAGTTTTGATCGCCGGTATAGGCATGCACGGTGGTCATCAAACCTTTTTCGACACCAAAGGCATCATCTAAGACTTTGATCATCGGCACGAAACAGTTGGTTGTGCAGGAAGCATTGGACACAACTTTGTGTTTCGCCGGATCGAATGTGTCGTCGTTGACGCCCACAACAAAAGTGGCATCGGCGTTTGTGGCCGGTGCGGAAACAATCACGAACGGTGCGCCGGCTTCAAGGTGCGCAGCCGCCTTATCGCGATCAGTGAAGAAACCAGTTGACTCAACCACGATGTCAACGCCAAGTTCGCCCCACGGCAAGTCCTTAGGATCACGCACTGCAGTGATCTGCAATTTCTTTCCGTCGATGATGATGCCGTCATCAACTGCTTGTACATCTGCACCTAAACGACCCATTACCGAGTCGTATTTCAAAAGGTGTGCCATGGCGGGAATTGATCCCAAGTCGTTGGCGGCGACGATTTCAACATCTACCCCCTGCGACCGTACGGCGCGAAAAAAGTTGCGGCCGATACGACCAAATCCATTGACTCCGACGCGAATCGTCATTGCTGTTTTGCCTCCTGAGAAGTCACCCGTTCCCGTATCCGATCAGATGCGGGGGTAGGGCCGCCATTCTTTGCCATTTCTTCACCGAGGTGGTGAATAGTGATGACCTTAGCGATCCTTATCGCGGTGGTTGACCCTCAGCGTGATTCCGGCGTCAGATAACGCCTTGGCCACGGCCTCGGCGATCGCCACCGAGCGATGACGGCCCCCGGTGCAGCCGAAGGCCACGGTCAAATATGACTTACCTTCGGCCACATAGGCCGGCAGGAGTTTCCGCAGTAACGCCACGATGTCGTCCATGAATTCGACGGCAATGGGCTGGGAGAGGACGTAGTCGGCCACGTCGCGGTCAATGCCTGTCTTTTCACGCAGGGATTCAACCCAATGGGGGTTGGGCAAAAACCGACAGTCGAAAACGAGGTCGGTGTCGATCGGCAATCCAAATTTGTAGCCAAAGGACATCACGGTGATGTTCATCTGTGCGGCATCGTCGTCGCTGGCAAATAGATCGACGACCCTCCCCCGCAATTGGTGAACATTGAGATCGGTCGTGTTGATGACGATGTCGGCTTCGGCCTTCACCGCTCCCAGCAATTGACGTTCAGCCTCAATTGAATCGGCGAGTGAATGATCACTGCCAGCCAATGGATGACGTCGACGAGTGCTCTCATAGCGCCGCACCAAGACATCGGTTGATGCTTCTAAAAACAAAATACGAAGTTGATGACCTTGTCGACGAAGTTGTGAAAGCGCCGGCAGAACTTCGCCGTGATGCGGCCCCGTTCCCACCACCAAAACAACTTTGCCAATCGACGACGCCGGAGCTTGCGCTAATTCAGCAACTTTAGGAATGAGTTCCGGCGGAAGATTGTCGATAACGAAATAGCCGAGGTCTTCGAAAATATCGGCAGCCTGCGAACGGCCTGCTCCCGACATTCCGGTGATGACGACGAACTCACTCACGCTTTAACGCTATCGCTCACTGATGATCAACGCGCTTTTCGGCGACCAGCACTAACAAGCGCGGGATGGATTGCACATTGAAATACTCGGTCGCACGCGCCACGAAACCTGGTGGAGGTGCCGGTTCCAACATTTGCGATAGCACTAACCCATTCGCAGCCATCGTGTTGATGTACCGATGGAGAGGCCGATGCACAAAGCGAATGAAGACACCTTTTTCTACTTCTTCGATGGTGGCCGTTTCTTTAAGGTATTCACCAATACGCCAATACTGTTCGGGTGGATCCAACATTTGATCGTCAATCCATCCCGAGTTTGGGGTTTGCAATAACGGGTGATTCAAACAAAAAACAAACCGGCCACCCGGGCGCAGCACTCGCGCCACCTCACTAAGTGCAGTATCGACATCATCAATATGTTCGAAAACTAAACAACACACCACCGCATCGAACTCGCCATTGGCGAACGGTAACGATTCAGCGCCCGCTTTTTGATAACTCGGCCCACCGCCGCGACGAATTGCTTCAGCAATTTGGTTCTCGGTGGGGTCAATGCCAACCACCGCGGCACCATTAATCGATGC
>JBEGMF010000045.1:0-7537 GCA_041183205.1 Actinomycetota bacterium
GATTGGCACGCGCCGAAACGTCGAATCATGAATTAGCGGATCTGCTTGTGCATCTTGAGCGCGATCTTTGGATCGTGATGGGAGAGTTGGCCGCCGATCCGGCAAGCCGACACAAGTTGCAGGCCGGTTCAACATTGGTGACACCCGAAATGGTCACTCATCTTGAACAACTCATTGATACGACGAGCGAAAAGTTTGATCCGCCCACGGAATTTGTCGTGCCCGGTCAAAATCGCATCAGCGCCATTTTGGATGTCGCCCGCACCGTCACTCGCCGCGCGGAACGCGATGCACTATCAGCCGCAACTCCCGATAGTGCAACGGTTCCGTATCTAAACCGACTGAGCGATTTGTTGTGGACGTTGGCACGTTGGCAAGAGGGTGAATCGCTTCCCACCCGCTCGGTCAAATAGTGGAGTAAAGAAGGATCATGAAATTAACTGCTGTCCGAACTGCCCCTGCTGGAACTGACGCGGTGGCGGTTGCTGTCGCTCCCGAAACTCTTGCTGATCTGAAAAAGCAATGGAAACTCACTGATGCTGCGCTAGCGGCAACTGGGTTTGCTGGTAATGCCGATCAAGTATCGCTTTTCGAAACGTCGAAAGGTTTGTTGATCGCAGTTGGTGTGGGCGAAATCGCAGCAGTGAACAACAAACGGGCCCGTCGTTTTGGTGCGTTGGCTGTGCGCGCCGCGGGACGTCTCAAAAAAATCGCACTCGATCGTGGCGCGCTTTCCAAGATGGAAGATCAAACCGACGCAGTACAAGCCATTAGTGAAGGTGTCATTCTCGGTTCGTATTCATTTAGTGAATATCGTTCGAAGCCGTCGAAGCCAACGCTCACCAACGTTGCTCTTCTTAATTGCACCGTAAAAGTTGAAAAAGATGCGCTCACACGCGGCATTGCCATTGGTGAAGCACAAAACTGGGCGCGCACATTGGTGAATCGTCCCGGTGGCGATCTCACTCCAGCGGCATTAGCCAACGAAGCGCGTGCCATGGCGCGTCGTGAAGGTCTCACCATCAAAGTGTTGAACCTTGCGCAAATTCAACGTCTTGGTTTAGGCGGTTTATTGGGCGTTAATCGTGGTTCAACGCAAGAGCCGCGCTTTGTTGAAATCACTTATGCGCCACCGCGCCCGAAAGGCACGTTGGCGTTAGTGGGAAAAGGCATCACCTTCGATTCGGGTGGTCTTTCCATTAAGACCGGCGAAGGCATGATGACCATGAAGATGGATATGGGTGGCGCGGCGGCTGTGCTCGGTTGTTTTTCGGCCATCAAAGCAGTGGCGCCGAAATGCAAAGTTGTTGGTTACATCCCGATGACCGACAACATGAGCGATGGCGATGCCACTCGTCCTGGTGATGTGCTCAAAATTCGTAACGGCACCACTGTTGAAGTGTTGAACACCGATGCCGAAGGGCGTTTGATTTTGGCTGATGCCTTGAGTTTGGCGGTTGAAGCAAAACCAGATGCCATCATCGATCTGGCCACGCTTACCGGTGCAGTGGAAATTGCTCTCGGCGGAAAGATCGCCGCCATCATGAGCAACAACGGACCTTGGCAAGATCAAGTGTTAACTGCAGCCGGTAAAGCCGGTGAACGCATGTGGCCGCTCCCGTTGCCGGTCGATTACCGCACGTATCTCGATTCTGATGTTGCCGATTTACGCAATATCTCGCGCTCACGTGGCGGCGGCACCATCACTGCTGGTTTGTTCCTTGAAGCATTTGTTCCGGCATCTATTCCGTGGGCGCATCTCGATATTGCGGGAACCGCGTGGTCGGACGCCGACGATGCCGATGTTTCTAAGGGTGGGACAGGCTATGGAGTTCGTCTGCTGCTGAAACTGGCAGCGGATTTTGAGCCTCCGAAGAAATAAGCGGACGCCGCAAGGCAAACGCCCAACGCACCGCGTCATAAGCCATGGCCGGATGCGCACCTTGCGCGTGCAATGCCTTTTCTATTTGCTGCGCGCTGTTATCTAATTCGTAAAGAGCCAGCGCCAGCGAACGGAAACGTTGTTTCAATTGTTCGTAATTGTTATCGGTGCGGGTTAGCCATTGTTCATGATCACGTTGCAGCTTTTCGGGCAACCGACTTACTTGCGAACGGGTGAGGGGAGCGAGGCGTCGACGCACTTCAAAACTATTGGTGGTCATTAAGCGAGCCGCGCCGAAACGACGACAACGTTCCAACGTGCGCACCATGGGCGAATTTTTTCCGCCCCGCATGCCAATGCCCAATTGCATCGACACCTGCACGAGATCTAACTGAAACGGGCCATTGTGCTGATCGAAACCGTCGGCAATTAATCGCAAAAGAAACACCGTTGATGGGCCCAAAATAGGCAACCAATAGCGTTCGACATAAGCCGACCGTGGATCGTGGCCTAATTGATCAACGACAACATCGGACCAAATATCAACGGTGCACGAAGCGATTGGAAATGACGGCTCCGTTTGCTTTTGGGCAAACACATTGACCCCCTTCATCGGTGTGCGGACTGTTATGCGCGCACCGATTGGTGTCAACGGGTAATTAGGACCGATCGTCGTTTGATGTTGGCGATTCGAGTTGTGCGATGCGGTCTTGTAACAACGCAATCTCTTCAGCCAGCGTGCGTGTTCGTTCTTCTGAGCGCGTTAATTCGTACGAAAAATGAATAACGATTAACAACAACAAACCCAAACCTAAAAGCACCAACAAAATTGGTTGGTAATAAACACCAAGTTGTGTGCCCGCCCAATCAAGTAAACCGGGCACAGCGGCAAAGACGGCCAACAACACGCCAATGCTCAACCACAGCATTGCGTATTTGGTTTTGAGATGTTGACGACGTACCAAAAACACAATGCCAACCAAAACGGCGATTACTAAAACCGCAAGCGCGATATGTGCGCGCGTGCTCATTTTTCCCGACTGAATTTGATCGGATGCGAATGCGATAAACGCGTTTGTGTTCATCACTTCACCTTTCGCTTACTCGGAAGCACAATGAGCGAAACCAAAACACGAAGATAGTTATAGACAAGTTTGAAACGGCGGTTCGATGCTTGTCCGCCGGCGCGTGTGCGCATTGTGACCGGAACTTCAGTGACCTTGAATCCGGCGCGACATGCAAGCACTAACGCCTCAACGGTGTCGCCCAAATATTCAATGGGCATATCTTTGGCGAAGAATTCGATGACCGGTTCATTAAAGGCGCGGAATCCGCTTGAGGTGTCGGTGAATTTTTGTCCGGCCAATTTGGTGATTGACCACCGCAAAATTCCCATGGCCGCTCCACGGCTGCGACCCACTTGATAGTCGCCGGTTCCCAAAAATCGAGAACCAATCGCCATATCGGCACCGTTATCAAGTGCCTGCAAAATGGCCGCAATCTGGGTGGGGTCATGCTGGCCATCAGCATCAAACTGAATGGCCCGTTGATAGTTATGGCGAACGGCGTATTGGAAGCCGGTGCGTAATGCGCCACCAACGCCCAAATTAAACGGCAGTGTTAAACACACAACTCCGTGACGGCGCGCCACTTCAGAAGTGGCATCAGCTGAACCATCATCAACAACGACGACATCAATATCGCCAACAACGCGCTTCAACTCGTCAAGGGTTGACGGCAATGCGTCTTGTTCATTGAACGCCGGAACGATGATCAGAGTTTTTTCGAGCGACGTCATCGCCAACACGCTAGTTCAGGGTTGCTTTCACTAAGGTGGTAGCAGTGAGTGACGAGCCCGATTTCAGCCAAAATTCGCAGTTTTTGGCTGCGGTCGATGAAGCCATCGGAGTGCTTGCCGCCGTTGATTCCATTTCGGTGCTCACAGGTGCCGGTATCAGCACCGATTCAGGTATTCCCGATTTTCGCGGTCCCAATGGGGTTTGGACACGCAATCCGGAAGCGGAAAAGCGTTCAACCATTCAGTTCTACTTATCCGATCCTGATGTTCGAAAACTGGCGTGGCAGATCCGCGTCGAATCAGAAATGTTTTCTGCCGCACCTAACGATGGACATCACGCCATCACCGCACTTGATAAAGCGGGCAAGTTGCATACGTTGGTGACACAAAACATCGACGGCTTACATGTGCAATCGGGAACCGATCCTGAGCGCGTGGTGGAAATTCACGGCACGGTGCATAAATGGGAATGCGTTGATTGCGGTGGACGCGGTCCAATGGAAGAAGCGTTAGTGCGCGTGCGCGCCGGTGAAGAAGATCCACCGTGCGCAATCTGCGGCGGCATTATGAAATCGGCGACCATCATGTTTGGTCAGTCGTTAGTGGCCGCTGATCTTTTCCGCGCTGAACAAGCCGCGGTGCAATCAGGTGCCTTATTGGCCGTGGGTACGAGTCTGAGTGTGTATCCCGTGGCCGGAATGGTTCCGTTGGCCCTTGAAATGGGTCGCCCCGTCATCATTGTGAATGCCGAGCCCACGCCTTTTGACGCCGCGGCCACCGTCGTCATTCGGGGTTCGGCTACCGAAGCCTTGCCTCGCCTGGTCAACGGACTTTTGGGTGGGTGGCAAAAAGCCGACTAAATCGGTAGGGTTTTAGGGTCAGAAAGCGCAAACGACCCCCGCATGCGTGTATCGAAAGAAGTTCCTATGGCTACCTTCCGCGATTTGCTCGCCCAAACCAAGGCCCAAATCACTGAAATTGAACCGGCAGAGGCCGAAGTGCGCCGCGCCCATTCAGTGTTTTTAGACGTCCGCGAACCCGATGAGTCCGAACAGGGCGCCATTCCCGATGCGGTGTTCATTCCCCGCGGTCATCTCGAAGCACAGGTCGAAGCTCGTATCCCAGATCGCGACACACCCATCGTGGTGTTCTGCGCCGGTGGTGTGCGTTCAGCATTCGCCGCCAAAACATTGGCCGATCTTGGTTACTCCGATGTTGTTTCCATGAATGGTGGTTTCAACGCATGGAAAGACCAAGGTCGTCAATGGTCAGCGCCGCGCACGTTAAGCCCGGAACAACGCAATCGTTATCAACGTCATTTACTTCTTCCTGAAGTTGGTGAAGAAGGCCAGTTGAAACTTCTCGACGCCAAAGTGTTGTTACTTGGCGCTGGGGGATTGGGTTCACCATCAGCGTTGTACTTAGCGGCTGCCGGTGTGGGCACGCTTGGCATTATCGATATGGATGTTGTTGACGAATCAAATCTGCAACGCCAAATCATTCACAACATTGATCGCGTTGGTATGCGCAAGGTCGATTCCGCCAAGGAAACATTGACCAAATTGAACCCCGACGTAAAAGTCAATGTTCATGACATGCGCTTAGATGCGTCCAATGTTGTCGAATTACTTTCGCAATACGACTTAGTGGTTGATGGCGCCGACAATTTCCCCAGCCGTTATTTGCTTAACGATGCGTCGTTGAAAACCGGCACGCCGGTTGTGCACGGATCAATCTTCCGTTTCGAAGGTCAAGTCACTGTGTTCCTTCCGCATGACGGCCCGTGCTACCGATGCTTCCTGCCCGAACCGCCACCGCCGGAACTCGCGCCCTCATGCGCCGAGGCTGGCGTGCTCGGCGTATTGCCCGGCATCGTCGGTTCAATCCAAGCGCTCGAAGCAATCAAGTTGATTCTTGGTCTTGGCGATTCGTTAAGTGGACGACTCTTGGCGTATGACAGCCTCGAGCAATCGTTCATGACCTACAAGATTCGTCGCGATCCGAAGTGCCCGGCGTGTTCAATTGAACCGTCCGAAGTGATCATCGCTGAGTACGACCAGTACTGCACGCCGCACGGCCATTAAGGCGTTTCCACCTCGCCTTCACGAGTAATCGGCTGTTTTGGCGCGCTCATTTTCAAAAAACAAGAAAATTGATTGCCGTACAAGACTCGTCAAAGTGCCTGCACATAGGCGCATTTGCGGGAAAACCCCATTAGAACGCCAGTTTTCGCAATGTATTGACTGCTCAAAGAGCGATCTTTTCGCTACCCTAAAAGGCGGGTGGAGTCCCGTGTGTTTCCGTTGCTCGGAAAGTTTCTTTCCGCGGCGGCGAAGCGTTCGGTTCTTTGATTCTTGAGGTCCATTACCAATGTCAACGTCAATGCAAAAGCAGCGTCGTCGTTTGCGTACCGCCCTAGCCGGCGTGTTCGTTGTCGCGCTTATTGCCACTGGATGTATGCCACCGCTTTTGGATCCGCCAACATCAGGACGCAATTTCGGAACCGGTCCACTTGATGCGGTACGCGAAGCATCTGATCGCGCCACCACTGGTCCCTATGCCAACTGTGATCTGAACTCCACTGAGTTGGCCGCCATGATGATCGTGCCGACATATTTCGAAGCCGGCGGCACCATTCCTTCACCAATGACATTGTCTCGTTGGGACAACATCAGTGTGCGCGCCAGCAATGCCAACTTGTTTGCCTTTAGCGACCCGAACGGTCCTTATGTGAACGCGTTCTTCTCGCCCGGAATTGGTTTATGGCAATTCGATTCCGCTGGCGGCTGGGATATGACTGCCGCCGATGCCATTGATGCAACGAACGCGGCCAACCAAGCAGCGTCAACAATCGCGTATCGCTGGTGTAACGCACCCAGTGATCGCCGCGCCACACCAGAAGCGCGCCGCATGTATGCCTGGGGCCCGTGGTACGGCTGCACACTTACCGGCACTCGTTGTGAAGAGCGCTATCGCGAAATCGTCAGTGGCTTTTCACTCAACATTGGACAAGACGGAACCGTGTCGCGTACCGGCGGCATGCAACAACGCACATGTTCAGTGGTGGGGCTTGGAACCAACCTCACATGTTTCTATGTGAATCCGGCATTAGCGCAAGGTTCAACGTCATGGCGCGGTGGCACCTATAGCGGACCTTCGTCGATTACTCCGTTACCGAAACCGTTCTATGTAGTGCGGGCAAACGGCAATGAATATCGCTTCTGGATTACTGATGACACCGGTTACGACATTGGCATCACCGCATCGAAACCCGTTCGTTCGAATGCGCGCACCTCATTAACGTGGACGCGTGCAGCCAATATGTGTGATCTCACCACGCGCCGCGGCATGTGTGGCGCCGTGGCACCGATTGGCTTTTTAGACAACGTTCGCCAAACCGGTTTAGGTCGAATTCAAGTTTCTGGTTGGGCATTTGATTACGACGGCAATGGCGCACCGCCAATTCGAGTGCAAGTGAACTCGCGCACCGAACGAATCACGGCCAACGTGTCACGCCCCGACGTGCAGTTCTTCAATCCCTACATTCCAACTTCGATGACCGGCTTCTCAACCGAATTAAATGTTGAAGGCGGTCCGCTACAAGTTTGTGTTGTTGCTGAAAATGTTGGTGGCGGACCGGGCGATACAACACTTGGTTGTCGTCAACTTTCATTAATGACCGGTAACCCTGTTGGAATGGTGGATGTTGTGCGCGCCTCGCAACCAGGACGCGTCTATGTGGCTGGATGGGCGGCGGATCCCGATTCGGCATCGGCAGTTGGACTTGATGTGTCCATCAACGGAGTGGTGCATAACGTGACGGCGAATGGATCACGCCCCGATGTCGGAAGTGTCTT
>JBEGMF010000046.1:0-21333 GCA_041183205.1 Actinomycetota bacterium
TTATGACATATCGGGTGACAAAACTCACTCGAGACTTAATGGACACCAGTCGGTGAGTTGCTGACCTACGCTTCCGCGATGCGGAGAATCAACGGCAGGGCACATGTCGGTTTCACATTCATGGGGATCGGTGCTTTGATCGCCTCGGCCCTTGTCTTTGGAGTGAGCCGCGCTGAGGCCACTCCGCCTTTGAACAACGCCATCGCCTGTGCGCCGACTGCGATCTACAGCACTTCCAATTCTGACGAAAATCGAACGATCAATCTGGGCACGTCAACTGTGAATGCGGCTATTTCGACAACGGCGCAACCGATTGCAATTTCCATCACGCCAGACGGAACGAAGGCAGTCGTTGCGTCATATTTTGGGGATCACGTAGATGTCATTGACATCGCAACGAACACGATTATTTCAACATCGCCGCCAATTGATCGACCTCGCGGGTCGGTAATTACGCGCGATGGACGGTTTGCGTATATCTCCGACGGAGTGAATGACTTAGTCAAAAAATTTGATATTGCAAACAACACATTCGTTGGCGTTACTTATTCCGTCGGTAGTGAACCAACCGGACTTGCTCTTACACCGGATGGTGGAAAGTTAGTGGTTGCGAATTACTCCTCGAACTCGATTTCGATAGTAGATCTCGTCTCGTCCTCCGTCATCACAGTCGCTGTTGGCAATAGCCCATGGGATGTTGCCATAACCCCTGATGGAACAACAGCGATCACCACGAATCAGAACTCCAATAGCGTTACTTTTGTTGATATTGCGTCTGGACTCGCTCTTGCAACTGTTCCCGTTGGCGGTTCACCTTTTGGAATTGCAATAACTACAGATGGAACGACGGCATTCGTTACAAATCGCCTTGATAATGACGTTTCGACAATTGATATTGCAACGAGAACGAAAAATCCATCAGACATTGCGGTTGGAAATCTCCCCATGGATGTTGCGATGACACCCGATGGAAAGTTTGCGGTGACGGCCAATGATGCGGGCACGGTAAGCGTTATTGATATTGGAACTCGAGGGGTAGTGAATACGATTTCAGTGACCTCTTCGGGAAGTGAATCGATCATCGCCGTAACCCCTTGTGGAGTCGTAGCAACTTCACTCACGGGTCGCACGCTTACCGTCACCGGAACACAATGGGGGCCAGTTAACTCAATTTCATTGACGATGGCATCAACTCCAACCACGCTTGGAAATGTTGTTTCCGCTACGAATGGAACGTTTAGCGCGTCCTATGAAATTCCCTGCTCAGTAGAGGCGGGGCAGCACACCATCACAGCAACATCAGCTGGTGGTTTAAGTGCATCGAGTGTGGTGACCGTTCCTTCGTGTTCGGTCACTCCGACGTTCGCCGGCTAGGGATTTCTTTAAAGAGGATTGGCTTACTCGGCCATCGTTTTCACAGTGATCAACATTCCTGCACCCGGTTTGCAGCCGGTCGTTACTTCGTAGCGGGCGTCGCGGTAAAAGCCGATGATCTCGCCATCGGAATCAATCTTTTCGGTTTCAGGAAACTTCGCTTTCAATTCGTCGTGATAGGCCAAACATGAGGAAAGTCGTGGTTCACCGCTTTGTCCCTTTATCCAACTCAACGTCCAAATTTTTTCGTTGCTGTCATTAGTTTTCTCCACGTTTACCAACTGCATTTCGAAATCCGGCAATGGAACAGCGGCACGTGGAAAATCAGATGGGACTTCGAACATTGATTTAACGTGCGTGTCCGTTGTGGCGACGCTGGGAGATTCTTCCGTTGGTTTGGATGTTGAATTTCCCCCGCAACTAGTGAAGAGAATTGCGGCAACAAAAAACGCGCTTCCGAGAAACGTTTTTCGAATAGTGAGCATTGAAAGCATGGCTAATCCTTTTGAGCCGAATTTTCCGTGCTTTTGAAATCTCTGCAATATGAGAAGAATCGACCCGCAATTCAGTTGTGATTGACTCCGATAACGGCCCAATTGGTTCACGTGGCTATTAGCGAGAAATTCATTTGAATCGCGGCTCATCAACAGTTCTAGGCTTTCGAAAATTCAACCGTGAGGCAGAACTATGAGTGAATCTTTAGAGGGCAGTCGCACACGCCTTCGACGCGAACCACATCGTGGCAATCATGAACGTAGCGTCATTTATGAACTGCTCGATAGCGCGCCTATTTGTCATTTGGGTTTCACCGATGAAGACGGCCACCCGATTGTCGTCCCCACCATTCATGCGCGTATCGATGACGAGTTGTATGTTCACGGTTCAGTTGCCAGTCGCATGTTGAAACAATTGGCCAAGGGTGCGTCGGTCTGTTGCACGATTACGCATGTTGACGGTGTGGTGCTGGCTCGATCGACGTTTTGGAGTTCTATGAATTACCGCTCGGTGATGGTGTTTGGCCAAAGTCGTTTAGTCACCGATGAAAACGAAACTGAAAGGGCGCTCAATGCGATCATTGAACATGTTGCGCCGGGCCGCGTGAGCGAAGTTCGACCACCAACTTCGTCGGAACTGCGCCAAACAAAGATCATTGCCATTTCAATTGATGAGGCTTCAGCAAAAGTCCGCACCGGCGATCCCAATGACGATCCGAACGATCTTGAATCCGATGTCTGGGCCGGCGTCCTTCCATTAACGACGACGTTTGGCGATCCGTTGCCGGCTGCAAATTTGAACGGATCAATCGAAATTCCGGATTCAGTGAAACGACTTCTTGCCGACTCATAGTTCCGGCACGGAAGTTGTCGTATGACCTCTAGAGTGGAGGTATCGGCGCTTGTCGAACTCTTGGAGGTAGCGATGTCTCGCTTACAACTCGCACTTAATGTTTCAAATCTTGACGAAGCAATTGCTTTCTATTCAAAACTGTTTGCTACCGAGCCAGCGAAAATAAAGCCGGGCTATGCAAACTTCGCTATTGCCGATCCGCCGTTAAAACTCGTTCTTTTTGAAGCGCCTGAAGGTGGAACGCTTAATCATCTCGGGGTTGAGACTGAAACTGCCGAGGAAGTGGTGGCGGCCGAGGCTCGATTGAGGACATCCGGAATGGAAACCACCGGTGTCGATGACACGATTTGTTGTTTCGCTGAGAAAGTTGAAACGTGGGTGAGCGATCCCGATGGTGCTCGCTGGGAGTGGTACGTAAAGACCGCAGATGCGGAACAACTGACGAACACGATCGTAGGCGAGCATTCGCCAACAACCTGTTGCGGATAATCGTGTGTCGGCCGAAATGGTCGGCAACGAAATCGTGAAAACGATAAGTTCACAGTTCAACGAGGGGGAACCATGAACGTTGACGAACTTATTGCGCGCGCTGAAATTACCGATGTCATTAAACGTCTAGCGCGGGGGACTGATCGTCTCGACGAACAGGCCATGGCATCGTGCTATCACCCCGATGGTTTTGATGATCACAACTCGTTTCGAGGCTCAGGTGTTGAATTCGCTAAATGGGTGTGCGATGTTCTGCCGTTCTTTGTGGCGACGCACCATTTCATCGCTGATCCTTATATTCGGATCGAAGGGGATTTGGCCCAGGTTGATACCTATTGCGAAGCCCACCACATTGGTGAAGATACCGACATGATTTTGGGCTTGCGCTATGTAGATCGTTTTGAAAAGCGGAATGGCCAATGGCTAATTGCAAAACGAGTTTGCGCCTTTGATTGGACCTACACCGTTCCGTTTGATCCGGCGATCAGGTTCAAATTCGAAGACGATTTCACTCTTGGGTCGCGTAGCCGCGACGACATCACCTATCGAGGTGTTTAATTTCCACCGGAATTTTCAATTTGGCGTTTGAGATCGCCAAGTTCCCGATCAAGATCCTCTCGGCGGGAAATCTGAGTGCAGATTTCAATCATCATCTCAATCGATAAATCAGGAGCATCAGTTGTTGGGTTCTTGGTTGCCTGAATAATGGCATCGGATAAAAGATCGTGTTCGTTGATGAGTCTGATTATTTCGCTATCAAATTCGAATTCGGGTTCAGGTTCGCCGGGCAATTTGATGTGGTTGCGATGCCAAAGGGTTTTCTGATCGAAGCCTTCGCGGAATGTACGTAGACCTTTTGCTTTCGTCATTTCGTCAACGGTTTTTGCCAAGCGTTGCTGGGCAAATTCATCGGCGATTTGTGAAATCGTTTCATCAGAGAGTGACGTTCCAAGTTCGTCGTTGAGGCGCTTGTAAACATCAAGTTTTCCTTCGCGCGCTTCGCACTCATAAACAATCGAGGTCTTGAGACCGTGGTTAATCGCTCGCAGAATTTCGCGCATGGCGCGAATGTTGTGTGTGAGAACAAAATGCGGCGATTCGTGTGTGATGCGAAACCATGACCTCGCCACGGCATCGCCTTCGCGTAGAGACGTGAAAACCTTGAGCGGAAAGAGTGACTGCAGCATGATGACGTCGCTGTAGGTCAATTCATAATGTGCCTTCATCACCACCCGGTCGACGGTGCTGAGATCCTCGATCATCATTTCGCTGTTATCGGGACCACTTAGGTACCAGATCGCTGAGCGGAGCCCGCTCCGCTGCGTCATTTCTGAAATGACGTTTACGAGCCACGTGCTGGATGTCCGGTAGGGGCTCCAAACTAAGACCTGTTGATGCAACTACTTTTCGCCTAACCAATTTCCGCTTGAGAAAAGTTTAGCGGCAAAAATGTGTATAAAAATTAGAACTACAGTTTAATTATTCTTTGAGGTCGAGCATAGCGAGTCTCTCCTTTAACAAGACTCGGCTACCAGTAGGGTTTGCCCTCAGTTTCATTGCTTTTCGGCTCGTTCCAATCCGTAATGAGGGGGAAAGCCACATGTTGGAGGCTTGCGCAGGTGAGTGAAAAATCGTTGCCGAACTATCCGGGTTTTGGCGGAAAAGTTGGACGCGTCTTTGCCACATCAGAATCGTGGTGGCCGGAACGTCCAACACCTCCTAACGGCGCTCCAAATATTGTCGTCATTCTTTGCGATGATCTCGGCTTCGCCGATACGTCACCCTATGGAAGTGAAATTGAAACTCCCAACATTGCGCGTTTAGCGAAGTCAGGTTTGCAGTTCACTAACTTTCATTCAACGCCAATGTGTTCACCAACTCGCGCAGCATTCCTTACGGGCATGGAACCTCATGCCGCTGGAGTCGGCACGGTTGCCCATGCCGATCCTGGGTTCCCTGGCTATGCAATGGAACTGGCAGAAAACGTCGTAACGCTTCCCGAGACTCTGCGGGCCAATGGTTACGCCACCTATATGGTCGGCAAATGGCATCTCGCCAAAGATTCCGATCAAAGCGATGCCGGCCCGCGTCATTCATGGCCATGTCAACGAGGATTTGACCGCTATTACGGATTTCTCGATGGTTTCACCAATCTTCATCATCCGCATCGACTAGTGCGCGACAACACTCCAGTTGATATCGATACGTACCCCGAGGGTTACTACTTCACCGATGACATCACCGATGAAGCGATTGCCATGGTGAAAGTTGGAAAAGCATCATCGCCGCAACAACCTTTCTTCCTTTACATTGCGCACGGTGCAATTCATGCGCCACTGCATGCAAAGCCTGAAGATATCGCCGCGCAAAAGGGCAACTACAAAGACGGTTGGGATGAAATTCGTCTGCGTCGTTTTGCGCGCCAGAAGGAATTAAAAGTCATTGGCGATGATGTTGTTCTTGCGCCTCGCAATACTGAACTCAACAACGACGTTGAGCCGTGGGATCAATTGCCCGATGAGCAGAAGGCCCTTTATGCGCGCTACATGGAAGTGTTTGCGGCCATGGTGTGCAATGTCGATTACAACACCGGTCGCTTACTTGATGCGTTAGAAGAAATCGGTGAACTTGATAACACCATCGTCATTTTCACTTCGGATAACGGTGCATCACGTGAAGGTGAAGTAGTTGGCACTAGTGCATATATGGCACTGGTCGGTCATGAAGGAAATGACATTGAGGCCGACCTTGCCCGTTTCGATTTAATTGGTGGACCACAAACATCGCCGCATTATCCGCGTGGCTGGGCCATGGCAGGAAATACGCCGTTTCGTCTCTACAAAATCAACACGCATGCGGGCGGACATACCGTTCCGTTTCTTCTTTCGTGGCCGGCCGGTGGGGTAGCGAAGGGCGAAAAGCGCGATCAGTACGCACATGTCTCTGATCTGTTCCCAACATTTGTGGAATTAATTGGCCTACAGACATTGAGTGAACGCAACGGAAACCCAGTCAAGCCAATGACTGGTTCAAGTATGGCGCCGGTGTTGCGTTCGGCTGATGCACCGCCACAACGAACTGAAGCGATTTACGAAATGATCGGTCATCGCGGGTTTTACCGCAATGGTTGGGAAATTGTCACCTTGCATCAACCATGGACTCCGTTTAGTGATAGCGAATGGGAGTTGTACAACCTCAATGTCGATCGAACCGAATTGGAAAATTTGGCGGAAACCGAAACGGAAAAACTTGCCGAATTAATTGCCGCTTGGGAAAAAGGCGCATGGGAAGGACAAATCTTTCCGCTCGATGAGGGAACTGGTTTGAAATATGTGTTGCGTCCGCCGCGCATCGAACCTTTACAAGAGCCATTTTCCGTTTGGCCCCAAACTCCGACCCTTGAACGTTGGCGGTCGCTGCAAGCGATCTGGTTACGTTCCTTCCAATTTGAAACTTCAGTGACAATCGCAGGCGCGCAGATGGGAACCCTCGTTTCTCATGGCGACCAAAGTGGCGGTTATGGCCTTTACATAATCGAAAACAATGTTCCGGTCCTTGTTTTTAATGATGGACACGGAACGATGACCTTTGTGCATGGACCATCGCTGGCCGATGGTGAGCATTTTATTGAATGCGGTTTCGAAGCGATCGGTGGGAACACATGGCGCTTAACACTCATCGTTGACGGCGTAACCATTGATGACCATCCCGAAGTTCCGATGTTGTATGCGATGTCGCCTTTTGAAGGAATCAGTGTTGGACGCGATCCACGTTCACCGGTGTGGTGGGATCGTCATGTTGCGCATGGTGCATTCCACTGGACGGGCAAACAAGGACCGGCACGTTGGGTGCCAGGACCAAAAGCGCCCGACCAACCGGAAGATACGGTCGGACTTTTACGACAACTGGGACAACGTTTTGAGTGAAATTTTCGCTTTCATTCGTGACCTTCCAATTGCAAAATACAATTAGTAAGAGCCAATTGATTGGACGGCGGAATGGTGACGTATCGCAGCAAACACGGCGGACTTTGGACTGATCGAAGCGACCGCGAGGAAGTCCTCCAGCAAAAAGTCGCTGAAGGCGAAATTTCCCCTGACGATCAATTTCTTTTCGAAAAGTTTATGAAAGATGGATTCGTCATTGTTGAGGGAGCCGTCGATCACGCACTTTGCGATGCCATGGTGGCGGAACTTGATCGTTTAGCCGTGACCGGAGATCAAAATGTTTTGGTCTACGGCTCGCCTGAACCCGGCGAAATTTCGCGCCCCGTTCCGCCGAATTTTCAGACTCGGGGCGAACGTTTGGTTGATCAATATTGCGTAAGCGATACAGCGAGAAAAATACTGACCGCGCCTGTAATTGAACGGTTTTTGCGCATTGCGTTTGAGATGCCGCCCCTTATTTTTCAAAGTCTTACCTTTATTCAAGGTTCGGAACAGCATCTTCATCAAGACACGGCCTATGTGGTTGTCAACGAGCCCATGAAACTGATCGCCGCGTGGATTGCGTTGGAGGATGTTGTTGAAGGAAGCGGTGAACTTGCGTATTTGCGCGGCAGTCATCAACTTCCGGATTTTGAATTTGGCGGCGACCGAAAACATTGGAACCCAGAACTTGATGGGGATGGTCCCCATGATGAGTGGTTGAAGTGGATTGTGCGTCGATCCGAAGAACTGGGATTTGAACGCCAGACATTTTTGGCCCGAAAAGGCGACGTTCTTTTTTGGTCGGCAGATCTCGTTCATGGTGGTTCGCCGCTTTCCGATCCGAACCAAACGCGTAAATCGTTGGTCGGTCATTACTGTCCGGTGTCAGCAAATCCTCACTACTTTTCGTTTATGCCGGACCGCATCAAGATTGCAGAACAGGCGTTTTTCATTTCATCCTCGTATTACGACGCTCGAGTGATCGGTGCGCCAGAACTTTTGCGACCTACACAACAAACTTCCGATGTAATTCCAAACGTTGACAAGCGATCAAATTTTCGAAAGATTGGCGGGAGGGTGAAGCGGAAACTCTCACGATCGGGTCGTTAATTTGGTTTCAACAATTTCGGGCAAACGTCGAAGTCATGCTGCCGCGAACGATGTTGCGCTCTATAACGCTTCCTTAAAGATATTGGCGTCGCGCGGCTTGGATCTGTTGACATTTTCAGATCTCGCCAAAGAAGCGGGTTTAAGTCGTGCGCCGATCTATTCCCGCTATGACTCACCAGAAGATGTCGCCATCGAATTATGGGAAAGTGCGTTTGAGCCGGCACTGAAGAATCTCTTTGCTACGACGTCACGATGGCATCAAGGAAGCGACCCAGCCAATTTTGCGGAGATAGCTCAATTGCTGACTGAACCTTCACCGGAGTTGCGGGGTTTGGTCGAAATATTGGGAGTGGCAAGAAGGTTTCCTTCACTGCAAGACATCGTCCGTCGCTCACTTGAGTCTGAATTAGATCGATACATCGAGGGAGAAAGCGTTCCTGCATCGATTGTGATTTCACAATTCAATGTTTCCCTGGGCGCGGTTTTTCTTGCGCCATTCCTATCGCCAAGCGGGACTAACGGATGGGGTGAAATCCTCCCGCTATTGCATTCGATTTTCAAAGACGAGTCGGCGTGGAATGTTCCCGCCATTCAAGGTGAAGTATTTGAATTTCCAATTGCGGGAGATCCAACAGGCGATGAACTTCTCGACGTGTTTCTTCCCGCAATTAAGAGTGTCATTGCGCGCGCGGGATACGAACATGCAACAGCAAATCGAATCTCACGGGAAGCGAAGCGGACATTCAATTTGCTTTATGAACGATTTCCAACGAAAGAACTCTTTATGGAAGAGGTAGTTCGTCGTTGGGTTGATAATGGCGTGCGGGTTGGATTTGCGCCCTTTATCGGTGTTTCGGTTGACGAGTACCTCGTTCGTTCGGTTTCGTCTGCACAATCAGTGGTAGCAGAATCAAATCGATCGTTTCGAAATTTGCGTAACGAAATGGTGTTAGCGGCCCGTCATCACGAAACCATTGGCGCTTATGCTGCGTTGCGTTTTCGCAGATCGATCGATTTTGGTCGAGAAATGTTCGAGCAGGTTTATGAAAATGTTTCGGACAGCACAATGAACGAAGCAGTGAAGTTTGCGGCTCTTGTACGTGCAAATAGTTTCGGTCTCAGTCTTGTTTCATCGATTACACCGAAATTGATTGACATTGATTGGACGCCCGCAGTGGTGTCCTTGCAACGCTGTCTTTGGAAACGCATGTTGGGTGAACTCAAGTTGCGTCAAAGCAGAGTTTGAGTTTTTGACACTCTTGTAATTTCATCGTTGTAGTTTTTTGTTTTCCTTTTAAATACCCGTGTTTTGCGATGTCGCGATTTAGTGTCATAGCGCGTCAATACGTTGCTCTTTGTTACGTCACGGAGGCGTACCAAAAACAAAAGGCAGATTCATTTGTTTTGCATTAATTGCGGGTATTCGGGCAACGAAGATTGGGTATGCGAGTCATGCGGTTTCGATAACCGTTTGCCGCTCTTGCGTGATGCAATCCAAGGTTCGCAATCAGAGGAGCAATCGGAGTCCCATGACGATGACGTTCAACCAGAGCGCGATTCCGACACAACGTCGTAATTCAACAATTCGATTTGTGTTGTTCTAATGGCCCGGTAGTACGCCGCCGGCGGCGATCCAGGCTCCGAAAACTCTTTCGCCCTCGGCGGGGTTGTAGAGATCTTCTTGATACGAGAACTGCCCGTCGCCGGCATATTTCAAGATGGTCACGCAACCGAAGCGGAATGGTTCGCCGCCTGTCGGATGAGGAAGTTCCTGCCACGGGTAATAGACAACTTGATCGCCATCGATCATCACCCATTCGACCGGAAAACGCATATCGCTCGGGGCCTGGGCCATCACTTCAACAATGGCTTTCTTGATGGCATCACGACCATGAAAAGTTCCGAGATGGTGCTCAACCCACACGCCATCTTTTGTGTGGAGATCAGCCCATGCTTCCCAGTCGCCGCTATCGCCAACGGCCACAAAATTGTCGTATGCGGCCCTAACTTCTTCCGGTGAAAATGCCATGGCGGCACACTACAAGAGGCTTCGAATCCCGTGACGGGAAAAATTGCGGGCGGTCTCCGGTTTTTTCTTTCATCCGATAGGGCACTCGGCGACGTAATTGAGATATGACGATTGCGCCGGTCGACCAATTCGAACGCCCAAAGGCCGAGGTGGTGATGCCACTTCGCCGAAAAAGTATGCCAACTTTTCTGCAGCCACCTATGCCTGATCGTCGTCTTTCTCCTCAACAAATCTCCGAAGCGACGGATAGCGAATTGATTGCTGCTGTCGCCAGAAAAGACCAAACCGCTCTGGAAGAAATTTATAAGCGCAACTCCGCAGCAGTCTTTGGTTTATGTAGTCGACTGCTTGGCGACAGCGGCGCGGCGGAAGATATTGCTCAGGAAATTTTCGTCCGGCTTTGGAATGAACCTCAACGTTTCGATGCGGAACGTGGATCGTTGCGAACGTATTTACAGAAACAGGCGCACAGTCGCTCGATCGAAAAAATACGATCCGAGTCAGCCCGTCAGCGCCGTGAAGATTCCTATGGGCGTCAATATGACAGTGAGAAACTCGAAACGGAAGTTTTGGCCTCGATACAATTAGTTGACATCAAGCATGCTTTATTGCAACTTGATGAGCAGGAACGAGAAGCAATCGTTCTTGCCTATTACGGCGGCCTGTCATATCGAGAAGTGGCGACTCGTCTTTTAGTACCTGAAGGAACAATCAAAAGCCGAATTCGTATCGGACTTCGAAAATTGGCCGAATTTCTGAACCCAGATGGAACGGAGGTGCGCAAATGAATTCCACGGGAAAGAACGAACAACCGAATGATGACGTAACCGAACTTCTTGGCGCCTACGTTCTCGATGCGGTTGATGACGTTGAACGCCGTCGTGTTGAACGTGCGCGGGAAAACAATCCGCAGGTCGAAAACGAAATCACGCAACTACAAAATGCAGTTGATGCGTTGGCCGATGCAGTCGAGGTAGAGCCGCCGGCTTCGTTATGGCAATCGATTCAAAGTTCGATCGCCGACGATCACGTTCAATCACAAGACAAAGGGGTCCCACGTCAGTCGAACATCTCTGGGCGCAAGACCTCGAAAAATTCGTTTTATCTTGCGGCCGCGGCGATTCTTGCGGTGGTTGTCCTCAGTGGAACGGTCATTGCCACCTTGACTCGTTCCACCGAACCCACTGACTCTTTGGCAACAATGACGGCGATGGCAAAAGACGCCGCCACCAAGCCCGGATCGCGCCAAGCGGTGCTCACCGATCCCGAACGCACGATGGAAGTGCAAGTGATTGTTGATGCCGAGGGCCATGGATTTGTCATGACTGATCCGTTGCCATCGTTGCCCGCAGGGGAGACGTACCAACTGTGGTCGGCGGCCGATGGAACCATGATTTCGCTTGGAATGTTGGGTTCGGATCCGAAAATGTCGCTTGTGCCAATTGATGGTTCGGTAACTGAACTGGCGTTAACTCGAGAACCAGCGCAGGGAAGTGTTGCTCCCACAACTCCACCCATGGCGACTGGTCGACTCGTTTAATTCAATTCGAGAAGAAATTTGCCATCTCGTCATCCGAATGGGCTTCGAGCTTCGTAGTACTGATGAAGCACGACGATGTGCTCTCATCCCCCCAAGGAGAAACCTATGTCTCGTCGCCCCTTAAAGATTGTCGGTGGTGTTGTTGTTGCCGCCGCATTGATGTTCGGAGCCGTTGCATGCAGCAGTGATTCAAAGTCAAGCGATAAATCAAGTTCGTCAACCACCATGGCGACAAAGTCGGAAAACATTGTGCAGATTGCATCTGGCAATCCTGACTTCTCGACTCTCGTCAATGCAGTTACAACTGCAGGGTTAGCGCAAACACTTTCCGGCACTGGTCCGTTCACCGTTTTTGCTCCCACCAATGAAGCGTTTGCGAAGTTGCCGGCCGGAACTTTGGCTTCACTTACTCCTGATCAATTGAAGTCAATCCTCACCTATCACGTTGTCGCTGGTGAAGTTTTGGCGAAGGATGTAAAGGCCGGCAAAGTTAAGACCGTTAATGGCGCTGAATTCACCATCAACACCACTGGTGGAAAGGTCACCATCACCGACGCCAAGGGCAACACGGTGAATGTTGTTCGCACCGACATTCAAGGAAATAACGGTGTCATTCATGTCATCGATGGTGTGCTGATGCCATAAGAACTTTCGCTAAGCGAAGTTTGTGGGAAGGGCCCGAGTCAGACTCGGGCCCTTTTCATATATATGTGTCGAACTTGCTAGGAGTTAATCAGTGGGCAGGGGAAAGGTGACGCATTTTGATCCCATTTCGGAAACTCGCCCTAATGATTGGTAACGACGACGAGCAAACCACCACTTTCCATCGCGACGCACAAATTGATCGCGGTAAAGACCATAGGCATCGGTTCGTCCCGCTTCGGGGTCATGACGTAATTCCCACATGAACATTCGCGCTGACGCCGAATCGCCATCAATATCAATCACGGTATTGAGAATTACAAACTCGAAGAGATCCATATGCGCAATTGAAGTTCCAATGAAATTGCCAACCTCATCAGGTCCGTTTAATTCGATGACCTGATCGAGAAGATCGAGGCTCACCGTTATATCGGGGCGGAAAATATGGTGGAGTTCGTTCCAGGCGCGACGATTCACGATGTCGGCATACGTGTTTTGCAGCCGCCGCAGGCTGACGTAGTCGATGATTTCTTGTTCCATCATTTCCCCCTCGAAAAGATGATTTTGCCTCAAAGGCTACGCCCCCAAGCCTCCCTTGGGTTTTGGCCTTTCGTTGGCGGCGATCTGATTTTTTCTTGACGTTTTTCTAAACTCTCGTCCTAAGGCTTGTAGGGAGCTGGCGGAGAAAATGGGTAGTCGAAGCGCGCAAGTGAGGGCACGGGCGCTGTTCATTGCCGTTGCGGTGATGGCATCTACTTTCGCGTTCGCTGTCACGGCCGTGACGCCAAAAGTTGCTTCAGCTGCGGTGGCAAACGCCCCAACGATTACGGCAGTGACACCCGGCGATGGCTCGCTCCAAGTGGCATTCACGGCACCGTCAGGTGCAACGGGAATCACGAATTATGAATACTCCATTGACGGTGGCTTGACATGGGTTGCGCGTTCTCCGAATTCAACTGCTAGTCCGATAACAATCACTGGACTATCAAATTGCACGACATACCCGTTGAGTATTCGCGCCGTAAATAGTGATGGCGCTGGGTTACCCGCTGAGTCGTGGAATGGTGTTCCTTCGCAATACACCTATGCGCTCAATAACGGAAAGATGCGCTTCGGCAATGGATCTGAAGCATCAATTCTTCCCAGTGGAAATCTAAAGGCACCCACCTACTCGGCTTCGAATAGTTGGTGGCCGATGACCTATGGATCAACCGCTCTTAATTATGCGTTGGGTGTAGGTGGAGTTGGCACCAACGAATGGAATACCAACGGCACTATTCAGGAATTTTCGAATGTCACGCTGTCGCGCCAAACAATTGATTGTTCGGCATTTGTTGTAACGGGAACCAGCGGTTCAGTTGCAACTGGTTATGGCACATTGGCAACGACGGGACGCTACACATTTTCATCGGGTGAAAAGGTAGAAATCACTCGTCGGTATACGCAGACTGCAAACAGCCAGTACACCGTGTTTAGTGAATCGATCAAAAACGTTGGCACGTCAACCATTAGTAACGCTCGACTGTGGGTAGGAACTCAAGACGATTACATCGGTAGTAGCGATACCAACACGAAGCGTCGAGGAAACATCAATAGCAGCGGAGTTTTTTCGAAGATTACGAGTGCGAGCCAACAGGCAAAAGTTCTTGAGATCTCGAACGGCACCGATACGGTTTATTTCTATACGACCTCAAACCTCGGAAATGTCACCGGTTTGCAAAGGTACGGAAACTTCGTTACCCAAGTCGTCAATTTAAATCCTGCATCGGCGGCGATCGAAGTGACCAACGATGGCTCGTACGGAATGTTTTTGCGGTTTCAAGATTTGGCGCCGGATGCTGTTGAATCATTTAGTTGGTACTACGTCGCCACTCCGAGTGCATCCGCTCAATCGGTATTAGCGGGAGTGGCGACAGCTGCTTTGCCGCAGGCTCCATCAGTATCGTCGGTAACGTCGGGCAACTCTTCAGCGACTGTGAACTTCACTGCAGGCGACGCTGGCGGTGCGCCGATTACCAATTATCAATACTCGGTCAATGGCGGAACAACTTGGATAACGCGATCACCGGCTTCGACGACGAGTCCGCTGGTGATATCGGGTCTTCAAAATGGCACTTCATATGATGTGCAAATTCGAGCGGTGAACTCTGAAGGTCCGGGAGCTGCAACATCAACTACACAGGTAACACCTCAAGGACCACCTGCTGCGCCGACAATCACGGGAATCACGCAAACCGCAACATCGCTAAGTGTTGGTTTTACTGCGCCGAGTTCAAATGGCGGTTCAACAGTTACAAACTATGAGTACACCACTGACGGCGGAACAACATGGGTAGCGGTTTCGCCAGCATCAACATCAAGTCCACTTTCGATTTCTGGTCTTGCCGCGGGTACGAGTTATTCCGTTGCTATCCGAGCTGTCAATGCCATAGGACCTGGAACGGCAACGGCGACGCGCGCCGTTTCGACCTACAACGTTCCATCGGCACCATCGATTTCCTCAGTTGAATTGCGCGATTCGTCTTTACTTCTCAATGTTTCACTTGGAAGTAACGGTGGTACGCCATTAACAAACCTTGAGTACTCAATTGACAATGGTGTTACGTGGGTTGCGCGGAACCCAGCAAGTACGTTCTCTCCACTTTTGGTAAGCGGTCTTCAAAATGGAACTACCTATGACGTGCGTGTGCGCGCAGTTAATGCGGTAGGCGAGTCAGCGGCATCTGCAGCGGTGCAAGGCACTCCGGCTTCAGTTCCCGGTATCCCCGCACTTTCGGGAAGTGTGACGGCAAGTTCGCAATCGATCAGTGTCACCATTTCGCCACCTAACGACGGCGGTTCCGCAATCACTGGCTATGAGTATTCGACTGATCGCGGCGCAACTTGGAGAGGGCGAACCGATAGCGGCGGAACTTCAAGTTCGTTGCAAATTGATTTTCTCTCGACTGACGGAATAACTCGATTGACGAACGGGGTTGAGTACTGCGTTCAAGTTCGTGCATTGAACGCAGTCGGAACAGGTCTAGCGTCATCAGATTTATGCACTACGCCAAAGTCTGCTCCAGACGCACCGGTTGTGACGAGCGCGATTTCACGAGACCGCGCAATTGATATCGAATTCACTCTCGGTTCAAACGGCGGTGAGCCGATTACGTCACTGGAATACTGCATTTCAACATGTACATCCGCATCTGATTGGATCACGGCATCAAGTATTCAAAGTCCATTGCGAATTAGTGGACTCACTAATGGAACGAACTACACAGTAACTCTTCGCTCGAGCAATACCATCGGAACAAGCGCGAATTCCGCCACGCAGAACGCTTCTACGGTGCCCGCCAATTCTCCATCGGAACCAACGGTGACATCGGTGACCACGAGTTCGCAGTCGGCCACAGTTACGTTTAGCGCTCCCATCAGTGATGGCGGTTCGGCGATCACGAACTATCAGTATTCACTTGATGGCGGCACAACTTGGACAACGCGCTCGCCGGTTTCAACTTCCAGTCCGCTTGTAATTAACGGCCTGACGAATGGCACCACTTACGGAATTTCCCTGCGCGCAGTCACTTCGTATACGACTGGTCTTGCAAGCAGCACAACTTTTGCAACACCGCTTTCTATCCCGTCGAGTCCGCAATCGGTTGTTACCACTGGTCTTAATCAGAGGATAAGTGTTTCCTTCACTGCGCCGGATTCTGGCGGATCTCCGATCACTACTTACCAATATGCGCTTTCGACCGATAACGGAACCTCGTATGGATCGTGGGTTTCGACGAACTCAACGCTTACGTCATTCACGATTAATGGATTGGTTAATGGAACTGGTTATCGCGTTTTAGTTCGTGCTCTAAACGCCGTTGGTGATGGAACTTCGTCGACCGCCCAAGGAGCAAATACCACTCCGTCAGGTGTCCCAGAATCGCCGGCGATTACGAGCACAGGAAACGCTGACACTCTTGGATCACTCACTGGTTCACAGATCGCTGTTTATTTCACTGAACCGGCAAACAATGGTTCGACGATCTCGAATTATCAATATTCAACTGACGGTGGAACAACCTGGCGAAACCGAACTGATGGAACTGGTCGATTCTCGCCAATTGTGATTTCGAATTTGTCTACCGACGGAACGACAGCTCTTTCTCGGGGTACGAGTTATCCGGTAACGATCCGCGCCGTTAATGCAAACGGTAATGGCGATCCTTCCGCGCAGACAACGATTACAACTGGCGGCGACTTAGTTCCGCCGACCGTTACCATCACAACCGCTTCAGCAACTTCCTCCTCGCGGGTCTTCACCTATTCATTGCAGTTCTCGGAATCAATATCTGGTTTCGCGACTTCGGATTTTGTTCAAAGTTCGGGTACCGCATCCTGTTCGACCACTGCAGTTTCGGCATCGACGGGAACGAATCTCACAGCCACCGTTACTTGCACCACCGATGGAACGGTCGTTATGCGTTTAGCTGCAAACGCTGTCACTGATTCCGGCGGAAACACGGGCCCAGTAGCATTGGTGACAACTACACAAGTGCAAGTTGATGGCACTGTTCCGCAAGTTGCGTACGTTGTTTCCTCTACCTCGACAACACGTAACTTGAGTTATCAAGTTGACTTCACTGAAATTGTCTCAGGAATGACGGCGAGTGACTTCTCGCAGACCGGAGGAACTGCGGCATGTTCGACAACTTCTGTTTCGGCATCGACTGGAAGTTCGTTCGTCTTTACAGTTGTTTGTTCGAGTGATGGAACCGTTGTAATGACACTGGCATCGGGCGCGGTGACCGATGGGATTAATGCGGCACCAGCAACAGCATCGTCAGCGTCTTCCGTACTTGTCGATTCAGTCATTCCAACCGTGACAGTTACGCCGAGTGGAGCCACTTCGGCATCTCGAACTCTCACATATTCACTGCAGTTCTCCGAATCTATTTCTGGATTTGCCCTGGCCGATTTCGTCCAAGATTCGGGCACTGCTTCTTGTTCCACGACAGCGATTTCTTCAGCATCGGGTACCAGCCTCACCGCCACGGTGACATGCTCGAACGATGGCACTGTTGTTATGAAGTTGCTGGCGAATTCGATAACTGATGTCGGCGGAAATATCGGTCCTGCAAATGCGGTAACAACGAGTCAGGTGCGCGTTGATGCCACGGTTCCGCAAGTTACCTATGTGGTTCCGGCGACATCATCGGTTCGCAGTTTGAATTATCAAGTTGACTTCACCGAAATTGTTTCGGATGTAACTACGGCAGATTTCGTTCAAACTTCGGGAACCGCATCGTGTGCTACGAGTACAGTTTCAGCTTCTACGGGAAGTTCATTCGTGTTCACTGTTGTCTGTACCACTGATGGCACGGTTGTTATGAGTTTGCTCTCCGGTGCAGCGACCGATGGAGTCAATGTGGCTCCGACCACTTCTCAAGCCGCTCCTTCGATAACCGTTGACAGCATTGTTCCGACAGTCGTTGTCACCGGACCCCCGACACCGAGTTCGAGTTCGACTCTCACCTATACATTCGACTTTTCAGAGACGATCTCCGGATTCTCATTAAGTGATTTCGTGCAAACCTCAGGAACAGCGTCGTGCATGACGACAGCAATTTCGGCGTTTGGCGGCACAAGTATTACGGCGACGGTTACCTGTGCAACTGAGGGAACGGTCGAAATGTCCCTTGTGGCAAATGCTTTCACCGATGGAATTAACTCGGCGCCGGTATCAGCATTTGCGACAGGCTCAGTGAAATTTGATCAAACTCCGCCGTCGGCCTCTGTAGTTTCAACGCAGGTCAATGCTGCACAACGGACGGTTTCATATCTTGTTCGTTTCTCTGAGCCAATTAGTGGCCTTGTCTCAACCGATTTTGAACAAACGGGTGGAACGGCATCTTGCAAAATAAATGCAGTTACTCCGCGATCTTCAACCGAATACGTTGTTGATGTCGCATGTACGAGCGACGGAACAGTTGAGATCTCGTTGGTTGCGAACTCCGTTACTGATGGTTTGTTTACCGGTCCGCAATCGGCAATGGCGACAGGATCTGTATCGGTAGTTGCTAATGCTGCTACTCCACCGATCAATCGACTTGCACCGATCGTCGTGCCGCCACCGGTTCCAACACCCGCTCCATTGCCGTCAATGACTACGACCACGGTGGTAACTCCCCAACAACCAGTTTTAATTGATGGCAGTTTGCCGGAAGTACGCACAAATGTTCCTGTTGTTCTTGTTGGGGGACAAGAAATTCAAGCTGTAATCGAAGTAGTTCCCGACGTTGGGATTCGAATTGTTCTTCCCACTGGTGTGGAACTTAACTTCATCGTCACCGACCAAGGTGGAAACTCGTTGCCCCCTTCACCCGACGGGGTGATTCAGGTAGATCGCGGTGCGCGTATTCGACTGGCAGGCGAAGGTGTGATGCCGGGATCAGAAGTCGTGGTTTGGCTTTTCTCTGAACCGAAACTGCTGGGCACAGTTATTGCTGACGCTGACGGAAAGTTTGTCGCTGACTTCCCAGTTGGTAGCGATGTCGAGATCGGCCAGCACACTGCACAAATCAATGCCGTGGGTCTCGATGGATCGCCGCTGTCGGTTAACTCTGCTGTGCGTGTAGATGACAATGGTCGCTCGACAAATTCGTCAGATGCGTGGGCTATTTTCCTCGGAATATTTATGGCGGTCGTGGCAGCAGTTGTGGGCACTTGGTTGTTTATTGCAACTCGACGTTCGCGCCGCAACGAAGAAACCGCCTAGCAATTAAAGATCCTGCTAGTGATATTCAAATCTGCAATTGAACATTACCGAGTGAGGTTTAGCCGGCGAATTGCGGGCTAATTCCACCTGACGGCGAACCGTTAATTGACGTTGTTGGGCTACCCGATGTCGTGGTTGTTGATACGACCGGAATCACTGCGCCCGTCACTTTGGTAACTGCGTGAAGGTTTGACGCGTTTGTAATGACAACGTAAATCGTTCCTGACGATGAAACACCGATTCCAAATGCTGGACCTAATAGCGAATCGTTAATAGCCAATGCGCTTGGGGCCGAACTTCCTGTTCCGTCACCGTTAGGAAGAATGGCGCGCACGCCGATCGTATTGTCTTCGTCAACAATGACGATTGTTGACGAAGAACCGAAGAAGGCAATGCCATTAGTGCTCGAACTTGGCACGGTGTCGGTCCAGTAAGTCGTGTACGAATTCGTTCCGCCCGACACATCAAATTTGAGAATGAAATCATTCGCGCTGACTGATGCATCGCCATTTACAACTGCATATAAGTCGCCATCGGGTCCGAAAGCCATCGGCAAAATAAAGCCAGAAAATGCTGGGACACTCAATTGAGTGAAGGTCGTTGCTGGATCGGAGGCGCGCTTGACGTAGATCGAGTTGCCCCAATTGTTGGCGTAAATATCTCCATTTGGTGCAACGGCAACGCCACATGGTTCGAAACTTGATGAAGAAAAGTTTGCTTCGATGGTGATATCGGAAGTTGAAACTGGGAATGATGCCGAGGTGGGGATCGATACGACCATTGCTTGGTAGCACGTCCAATAAATTCTGTTGTTTGCGTATGCAATGCCGTAGTTGCGTTGATCGGCGCAACCAGGAATAGGCGCAGTTGATGCGTTCCATGCGATGGTTGCTGTTCCGTCGGGTGCGAACTTGGTGACCCGTGACGATGGATTGTCGTTACTCGAGACCCATAAATTTCCACTTGGGTCGACTACCGATTGGTTGGGGAAGTTCGCCAGCGATGGGCTCGAACTTGGCACGAACACCGACGTTGTCGCTGTTGCACTGCTTGCGGTAAGTCCCATAAGAGCGATGCACGACAAAACAAGTACCGCGACGAAAGATTTGGCGATGGTTGAACCTGAAAAGCGCATACTGTGCATACTAATGACATTATGAATGTCACTAGAAGTTTGGGTTGATGAAACAGGTTCAGTTGTTAGACCCTTGGTTTAATCACATTTTTGGGCCCATTGCTTTGTGCGGGGATTCCTACTCCGGGTGTGATCCAAAGTATATTTTGCCGGTATGAATGTCACTAAATACCGGACCATGTCTGTCGCCGCCTTTTTTGTTCTTTTATTGATGACATTGGGACTTCCTTTTGGTAATTCAACAACGTCAACCGCGTCGGCTTCGGTTGCACAACCAAATGTGTTGGCAATCCATTCAATGAATTGGCAGACCGCTGACTACGCGCAGTGGTTTAACCAACTCTCAAGTTCGCCCTCATTTGGTTCGCTCACATTGTTTGACGCAGAAACTGCTACACCTACGACCGCTGATTTGGTGGGCATTGACCTTGTCATCATTTCGACTGGCTACGACTTATTGGATACGAACGCAGTGGGAAACTTGCTCGCTGACTTTGTTGATCAAGGTGGTCGGGTAATTGTTACTACTTACTCGTTTGCGTGCACTCTCGATTCAAGCGGTCCGGTCAATTGGGGTGTGGGCGGACGCTGGGAAACAGAGCAGTACTCGCCGATCATTCCGGCGGCAGCCCGTGGAGGCAATTGCGCCACGTATACCTGGGATGCACAACAACAAATGCAAGTAACGGCCCCCTCATCGCCCTATATGGCGAACGTCGGTGCCATTGTGAATCAAGGTTCTACGGGTAACACTGACATCAATACGGATTTGGCATTTGCCGCAAACGCAACGCCGTTAGCAACATGGAGTGCGCCGGCTAATACTCCGATGGCTGCGTTTAATGATCGATGCGTTTTTGCTGTCAATTTCTATCCACCGCGAGTCGTTGATTTCCTTGCGCCGAGTAACGCATCGTTCAATCAAATGATTGAGAACTTTGCCACGGTGCCTTGTACGCCTCGATCCAACCAAACACCAGT
>JBEGMF010000047.1:0-24422 GCA_041183205.1 Actinomycetota bacterium
TTGCCGGCTAATCGAGCGACAATTGGCGCAAACGCTTCGGCGGAATCGGCACCGATTGTGATGTATGAAAGTCCGAAACGTTCACGTCGTTCGACGATTTGATCGCAAAGTTCGTCAACGGTTCCTGCTAAAGCGTGAGGCGAATCAAGAGCCGCTTCCGCACTTAATCCAAGAGCGGGGGCAACCATTTCTGCAAAACCAAATCGATCGTCGGTAACAACCGCAAGATGAACACGGGTTTGTAATTCGAGATCGTCGTAGCGATCACCGGCGGCTTCGGCTATCCATTCCAACTTTTGTAATGTGGCTTGTGCAGTTGCGTTTGGACCGGCTGATTCATCAATCTTTCCAGCGGTTAATGCAACATTGATTCCGATGATGTCCGCCTCTTTGGCAGCAATCGTCAGCACTTTTTTGCCGCCGCCGCCAATGAGGAACGGCACAGGGTTTTGTAATGGTTTAGGTGTTCCCTCGTGATCGCGAATGTTGTAGTGGTTGCCGCTAAAGGTGACGGGACCATTGGCAAAGAGACCCTTAATAATGGTGATGGCTTCGGCCATGCGGTCGATGCGCACACCGGGTGAGTCGAGTTGAATGCCGCTTTGTTCGTAATCGGTCGTCATCCATCCGGCGCCGATACCAAATTCCAAGCGACCGCCACTTAACACGTCAATGGTGGCGGCCTCTTTCGCCAACATAAGTGGGTGGCGGTAATCGTTGCACCACACCAATGTTCCAACGCGCAGAGTTGTTGTTGCCTCGGCAACCGAAACAAGAGCGGGTGTAATCGCGAATTGCTCGTCTAAATGATCGGCAATGGTGAGTGAGTCGTATCCCCACGACTCAACTTGACGCGCTAGTTCGCGCCAGCGTTTTCCATCGTCAGCCGTTCCGGTGAATCCACCGGGTGGAGCACTCGCCTGAATACTGAATCGAAATGGTTTTGTTCTTGGCAATTTCATGGCAACTCGCTATCGCATCGCTGATCCGCCGTCGACAGGAAGCGTAATTCCCGTCACGAACTTCGCCTCATCCGAACTAATCCAAAGAACCGAATCAGAAATATCGTCCGGCTGTTGCAAACCGCCGCCAATGGGACGCGGCCCTTGATAAGCACGGGTTTCTTCGGGTGATTCAGCAATGATGCGAGGAACATCTTGATCTCGTCCCATGACGGTGTCGACCGCTCCCGGATGCACGGTATTCACCCGAATGTTGTAGGGACCGACCTCAAAAACCAATGAGCGCATCAATCCAACAAGTCCGTGTTTGGCGGCAGCGTAATGACTCAAATAGGCGTAACCGCGTAAACCGGCCGTAGAAGAAATGATGGTGATAGCGCCGCCATTGCCGGCTTCAATCATGGGCGGAAGACCAGCCTTGATGGTGCGCCACACTCCAGTGAGATTGACATCAAGAACGGTCTCCCAATGTTCATCTGGGATATCAATCATCTTGTAGTACGACGCGACCGCCGCGTTGGCCACAATTACGTCCAATCGACCAAAGCGATCAATGCCTTCCTTAACGGCCGCGTCGAGTGCATTTCCATTTCGAACATCAGCGATAGCCGTAACGATGCCCCGACCTTCTTTTTCAACCAGCCGCGCCGTTTCGGCCAAGTCTTCTGGAGTTGCCGCTTCATAACCGACATTGGGCAAAATCGGCGCGCAGGCATCAACGGCAATGATGTTGGCGCCTTCCGCGGCAAAGCGTCGTGCATGCGCTCGACCTTGGCCGCGTGCAGCTCCAGTAATGAACACCACTTTGTCTTCGAAACGTCGCATTATTCCCTGCACTTTTCTGGTGATCTCTCCTCACGGTTTAGCAAAGCGCTGACGGACATGACGCTCTAATCTCTCGTTATGAGCGATCAACTTGAAGATTTTGTGCGTGGTTCGTTTACCGCCGAAGGATTTTCACGCGAATTCTTTCGCAGTGGAACAGGCCCCGCCGTCATTGTGATTGCGGAAATACCAGGAATTACCCCGAAAGTTGCGGCATTCGCGCGTCGTGTTCGTGATCTTGGTTGCACAGTGGTCATGCCAGTCCTCTTTGGTGATCCGGGTCGAGATTCATCGACGGGTTACATCATGAAGTCGTTAGCCAAGGCATGTGTAGCCCGCGAATTTTCTGCTTTTGCCGCAAATAAGACCGAACCTATTTCGCTTTGGCTTCGGGCTTTGGCCCGACATCTGCACGGTGAATGTGGGGGACCGGGCGTCGGCGCAATTGGAATGTGTTTCACCGGTGGTTTTGCTTTGGGAATGACCGTTGCACCTGAAGTTATTGCGCCGGTTCTAAGCCAACCATCTCTTCCGATCGGCTTTTCAAAGAAAGCTCAAGCATCAGTGCACTTATCACCGGAAGATTTACAAGTGGTGAAAGACCGCACTGCTGACGGACTTTGTGTTTTGGGTCTTCGTTTCACTAACGATCGAGCCGTTCCGGCGGAACGTTTCGCCACGTTGCGGCGCGAACTTGGTGACGCATTTATTGGAATTGAAATTGATTCGTCACCCACAAATGAATGGGGGATTCCAAAGAACGCTCATTCGGTTGTGACAGAGCATTTCGTCGATGAACCAGGTCATCCCACCAAGGACGCATTCGATCAGGTTCTTGCCTTTTTCCGGCAGCGACTTCTTCCGGCAAGTTCGTAAAAGTCGGGCAATTTAGAGGTCGTGGTGATTCCGGCAGCCATATTGCGCCGGTAGGGTAGATAGGTCATGTACGGCAACGGCGATCTATTAACAGGGCTAAATCCTGTACAACACGAAGCGGTGACGCACAGCGAAGGCCCGCTGTTGATCATTGCTGGCGCTGGGTCGGGAAAAACCCGTGTCTTAACTCATCGAATTGCTTATTTGCTTGAATACGAAAAAGTCTCGCCATTCGAAATTCTCGCCATCACTTTTACAAATAAAGCGGCCGATGAAATGAAATCGCGGGTGGCTGAACTTATTGGTCCTGTTGCCGAGAAAATGTGGGTCTCAACTTTTCACTCTGCATGTGTGCGCATATTGCGCCGCGATGCGGGACGCTTAGGGTTTCCTTCTTCTTTCACTATTTATGATCAATCCGATGCAGTGCGGTTATGCGGTTATGTCATCCGTGATCTCGGACTTGATGCCAAGAAATTTCCGGCCCGCACGGTTCATTCCACAATTTCGTCGGCGAAGAACGAAGGCTTATCGGCAGAGGAGTTTCTGACTAAAGCCGGTTCTATTTTTGACCGAAAAATCGCCGAGATCTTTTCTGAATACCAGGCCCGTTTGTTAAAAGCCGGCGCTATGGATTTCGACGATTTGCTCGTCAACACCGTTCGACTTTTACGTGAATTCCCTGATGTCTTAACGGCCTATCAACAACGATTTCGCCATATTTTGATTGATGAATATCAAGATACCAACCATGTGCAAAATGAAATGGTTTTGCTTTTGGCGGCAGAACATCGGAATGTCTGCGTTGTAGGTGATGCCGATCAGAGCGTTTATAAGTTCCGTGGTGCTGATATGCGCAACATTCTCGAATTTGAAAATGCCTTTGAAGATGTCACGGTTCTATTGCTTGAGCAGAACTATCGCTCTACACAAAACATTCTTGATGCCGCTAACGCCGTAATCGATAACAACTTGTCTCGCCGACCAAAAGAGCTTTGGACCGATCGCGGTAATGGCGAAGCCATCGTTCGCTATTTCGCGGATGATGAAGGCGATGAAGGTCAGTGGATCGCTAATCAGTTACTACACCTTCATGATTCCGGCTACCGCTGGGGTGATTGCGCGATCTTCTACCGAACAAATGCGCAGAGTCGCGTAATTGAAGATTGTTTATTGCGCGTAGGTATTCCCTACAAAGTTGTCGGTGGTACTCGTTTTTATGATCGCCGCGAGATCAAAGATGCATTGGCCTATCTCAAAGTCGTCGTGAATCCAGCGGATGAAGTAAGCGTTAAGCGAGTACTAAATGTTCCCAAACGAGGAATTGGTGATTCATCGGTTGGGCGTCTCGATCTCTATGCGCGCGCTCACGATTTGAACTTTTTCGCAACGTTAAGCGCCGCCGCAGAAGCTGGCGTCACCGGCAAAGCCTTGAAAGGCATTAAGGAATTTCTGCAACTTATTGCTGATTTAGAGCCCTTTATTGAAAGTGGCCCCGCCATGGTTTTAGAAGAAGCCATGCAACGTTCGGGATACATCGCCGAATTAGAAACTGAACATTCCGTCGAAGCCGATGGTCGAATCGAAAACATTGCTGAGTTAATTGGCGCGGCTCGAGAATACGGTTCGGTTGACGAATTCTTAGAGCAAGTCAGTTTGGTTGCCGACACCGACGATTTAGACGATGACGATTCATCCATTGTTCTGATGACCCTGCATTCATCCAAAGGTCTTGAATTTCCTTGCGTTTTTCTTATCGGTTTAGAAGACGGGATATTCCCGCATATGCGATCACTCAACGATCCTTCCGAGTTAGAAGAAGAGCGGCGCTTGGCTTATGTCGGCATCACACGCGCGCGTGAACGACTGCATCTTTCGCATGCATGGTGCCGAACAATGTTTGGCAGCACGCAATACAACCCACCATCGCGCTTTTTGGCTGAAATCCCCGAACAACTTGTCACCACCATTCAAGGTGAACGTCGCACAGCTCCGACACGTTCGAGTGGATGGGGCGGATCTACTCCGTCAATGTGGGGCGGTAGCCGCCGCGCCAATGACGATGATGATTGGTCGGGTTCCGTTATCGGTGGAAGACGTAGCGATGAATCCACGCTGGCTCCACCGCCGCCGCAAAAAAGTGGTGCCGATCGGCTTGATCTCAAAGTTGGTGATGACGTTCTGCACGACAAGTTTGGTGATGGCGTCATCATCGCCATGGAAGGCAACGGCGAAAAAGCGACGGCGACGGTGAACTTTCCCGGTGTTGGCCAAAAGCAATTGCTCTTGGCCTGGGCGCCGTTGAAAAAACGAACCTAGTTGTTGCTAGTTCGTTGTTGCTTCGTCGCCTTTTAGATTGACGATCACTTTTCCGTTTTCGGTAATGGTCACGTTGTATTGCGTGAGTCCAGTTCCTTCGGCACTCACAATTTCATTGCTGCAAGGATTAGTGAAATTTTTGGCGGAGTTATTCCACCGCAACGTGCACTCGCGTCCCGTTCCGTTTGGCCGCGCATCAAAGGCAAGCCAACCCTCTTTGGGATCGCTACCAATATGTTGGAGATAAATATCGCGACTGCCGCTGGAAACATCGGAAAAGAGAAGCGGTCCGCCCTCGGCGATATTGCTTGCCCGTGATTCGGCGCTTCCAGCGTCGTAGGTGTCGGATCCCAACTTCACCTCGATCGTGCCCGATTCGGTGAGGGAGGGGATGGCGATGACAAAGAGTACGAGCACCAAAATGATGCCAACAGCGATCCCGGCGACGCCCAAAATCACCGATCGCGAGGTCCTTTTCTTGCTTGGCTGAACCGGCATCTTCCTAGTATCGCCGGTCTTGGCCCCATTGCGGTCGGCGGGGGCCGACGTTGGCCGAAAAATTCCCTTCGATGGTTTAGGTGTCGGGTCGTTTTAGTGGCTACGTTCTATCGCCGTGGATCTACTCGAATATCAAGGAAAACAATTCTTCGCTCAATTCGGCATTCCGGTCTCCGATGGACGACCAGTAACGACCGTTGACGAAGCAGTTGCAGCAGCAGAAGCCGTCGGTTATCCGGTGGTTGTCAAAGCTCAAGTTCATGCCGGCGGTCGCGGTAAAGCGGGCGGCGTGAAATTAGCGACGAATGCCGATGAAGTGCGCGAACACGCGGGCAACATTCTCGGACTCGATATCAAAGGCCATATCACTCGCATCCTTTGGATCGAGCACGCCTCTGATATTGCCGAGGAGTATTACGCCTCGTTCACACTCGATCGTTCGGCCAAGAAGCATCTCGGCATGCTTTCGGCTGAAGGCGGTGTCGAAATTGAACAAGTTGCTGTCGATAACCCCGATGCCATCGCCAAGATTTGGATTGATCCCGTTGATGGTCTTAGTGAAGATCAATGTCGTCAATGGGTAAAAGCAGCGAAGTTAAATCCATCGGCTGAAGATGGTGCCGTGGCGTTGTTGCTGAAGTTGTATCGGGCTTATAACGAAGGCGATGCGGATTTGGCCGAAATCAATCCGTTGATCGTAAAGACCGATGGCCAAGTTCATGCATTAGATGCCAAGGTCACGCTCGACAACAACGCTGAATACCGTCATGAGTGGGCCGAATACGAAGCCACGCAAGTACGTGATGAACGTGAACAGGCTGCGCATGCCAAGGGTCTTCAATACGTTGGTCTCGACGGCGATGTTGGCGTTATCGCCAATGGTGCCGGTTTAGCAATGTCAACTCTTGATGTCGTGAATCAGGCTGGTGGTAAGCCGGCAAACTTCCTCGACATTGGTGGTGGTGCAAATGCTGAAGTTATGGCCGGCGCATTACAGGTCATTAACGATGACCCGAATGTGAAATCAATTTTCATCAATATCTTTGGTGGAATCACTCGCGGCGAGGAAGTTGCGAAAGGAATCATCGGCGCGTTGGAAATGGTTGACATTTCTGCTCCGATTGTTATCCGTTTGGACGGAACGAATGCCGAAGAAGGCCGTGCGCTTTTGGCTCCGCATTTGTCCGAGAAGCTTGTAAGCAAGCCGACCATGTTGGAAGCAGCTGCCGCTGCTGTTGAACTCGCCAAGAAGAACTGAGGAAATCGTGAGCATCTTTGTTGATGAAAACACCAAGGTCGTTTACCAAGGTTTGACCGGTTCTCAGGGACGTTTTTATGGTCTGCGTAATCGTGATTACGGAACGCAGGTTGTAGCGGGAACAAACCCCAAAAAAGCCGGCGAAGAAGTTGATGGCATTCCGATTTTCGCCAATGTTGCCGATGCAGTTGCGGCAACCGGCGCAAATGCCGCATGTATTTTCATTCCGGCACCGGGCGTTAAAGATGCAGTGATGGACGCAGCCAAAGGTGGCGTCGAATTCATCGTTTGCATTACCGAAGGTGTACCGGCGCATGATGAAGCATGGTTCTTCAACAAGTTGAAGCGTGACTTCCCGAATGTTCGCCTTTTAGGTCCGAACTGTCCCGGCATCATCAGCCCCGGAAAATGCAATATCGGTATTACTGCCGGCGAAATTGCAAAGCCCGGTGGCCCGGTTGGAATCGTAAGTCGTTCCGGAACCCTCACTTACCAAGCACTTTATGAATTGAAGTTGCAGGACATTGGTGTCACGACCTGTGTTGGTATCGGTGGCGATCCGGTTCCTGGAACCTCGTTTATTGATTGTCTTGAAGCATTCGAAGCGGATCCCGATACCAAAGCCGTAATGATGATCGGTGAAATTGGTGGATCGGCTGAAGAAGAAGCAGCGGAATTCATTAAGAACAAGATGACCAAACCAGTTGTTTCTTATGTTGCTGGTGTTACGGCACCTCCCGGAAAGAAGATGGGCCATGCCGGTGCCATCGTTTCGGGCGGTAAAGGCACTGCGGCCGCCAAGATGGAAGCACTGGAAGCCGCCGGAGTTCGAGTTGGCAAGAACCCAACCGAAGCTGGCGAGTTAATGGTGCAGGTTGTTCGCGAACATGGTTGGGCCTAGTTCTCAACCACAAAACACGAATAATTGAATTCGTAAATCGTGAAATGCGATGGGCCGCTCATTTTGGGCGGCCCATCGTCGTTGTACTCGGTACTGTTTTCATATGCATGATCTCGTGATCAAAAACGGTTTGATTGTTGATGGAACAGGGAACGAACCTCAACAAGGTGATGTTGCCGTAACTGATGGCCGTATTACCGCTATTGGTGATGACGTCGGTAACGCGAAGCGCATGCTTGATGCCGATGGTCATATCGTGACGCCCGGCTTTTTAGATATTCATACACATCTAGATGCACAACTTGGTTGGGATCCTTTAGGAACTTCAACGTGTTGGCATGGAATTACATCGATTGTTTTGGGTAATTGCGGGATGACGTTCGCGCCGGTTCGACCGGGTGAAGAACTTTTCTTAGCCAAGACGATGGAAGCCGTTGAAGATATTCCCGCCGATTCGATTTTGGATGGATTGCCGTGGACATGGTCGACCTATGGCGATTACTTGCAATGGTTAAAGAGCACACCCAAAGGTTTGAACTACGCCGGTTTTATTGGTCATAGTGCCGTTCGCTATTTCGCTATGGGTGAGCGTTCACTTGAACCGAATGAAAATCCTTCTGATGATGAATTGTCACTCATGGTGGAGTTGGTTGATGAAGCAATGGCGTCGGGTGCGGTGGGTTTTTCAACTTCACGTACTGGTCGACATATCACACATGATGGACGTCATGTTCCCGGCACATGGGCCAATGAACGCGAACTTTTAGCGTTGGCGAACGTCTTAGGAAAACACCGACGAGGTGTCTTTGGTTGTGCCCCGCGTTTTGATGGCGAAGGTCTGGGTCGTGAACGCGGCGAGTCGGAAGTTGCGATTATGGCGGCGATGAGTCGCGCTTCTGGTCGTCCCTTTACGTTCAATCTCACAAACACCTTGGCTGATCCTGAACTTTGGCGACAGGTTCTCGATTTCGTAAGTCAAGAAAATGACAACGGTGCCAAGTTGCGTCCGCAAACGACGTCGCGTGGCATCGGTTTTATTTTCTCGCTAGCCCATCGCACACCGTTTGATCATTTACCTGGTTGGGAAATTCTGCAGAACCGTTCGTTAGCCGAGCGAGTCGAAATTTTGCGTCGTCCGGAAGTTCGTCAGCAATTGATTGAAGGCGGCGATGGGCGGGGTGGTGTCGAATCAACGGCGGAGTTTTTTGTTCTCCTACCCAGTCGGGGTGCTCGTTATGACTGCAATCCCGATGAAAGTTTGGCGTCGTATGCAAAGCGTGCTGGCACCACCGCGGTTGAGCAATATCTGCGCTTTGTTGATGAAACCAATGGCGAAGTCATTCTCAATTGGCCAATTCTCAACCAAAACTTTTCCGTAATTGGTGAGATGTTGACTGATGACCGCATCATGTTGGGCTTGGCTGACTCGGGCGCTCATGTGGGACAAATTCTCGATGCCAGTCAGCCAACGTTTTTCCTTTCTTATTGGGTGCGGGAACGAAATCTGGTCTCACTCGCCGAGGGTGTTCGATTTCTAACTGGCGAGCCGGCCGAGTTATTTGGTTTTAGCGATCGTGGTCGTCTCACAGTTGGGGCAGCCGCCGATATCAACGTGATCGACTACGAAAACCTGTATCTCCCGTTGCCCGAATTTGTGCGAGATTTCCCTGGCGGAGCGGGTCGATTCGTCCAACGCAGTAAGGGCTATGCCTACACAATCGTGAACGGGCAAGTGCAGATGGAAAACGGTGAGCACACGGGGGTCTTGGCGGGAATTCCGCTGCTTTCCTCCTGATAGTTTCACCTCGATGCGACTTGCGGTCTTAGCTTCGGGCAGTGGAACGATCCTCGACGCAATGTGCGCGGTCCTGCCGATCACCGTTGTTATTGCCGACCGTCAATGTGGAGCACTTGAAGTGGCTGCGCGAAACGGCGTGCCGGCTGAATTGGTAGAACGAAAAAGTTTCGGTCGCGACTTCGATCGTGACGGTTACAGCGCCGAGTTAATTGGTGTTTTGCGTGGATGGGATATCGACCTCATTGCGATGGCCGGATTTGGAACCATTCTTGGCGCCCAAGTTTTCCGTGAATTTCCGCAACGAGTCATTAACACGCATCCCGCATTGCTGCCCTCATTTCCTGGATGGCACGGCGTCGCTGATGCACTTGCTTATGGCGTAAAGGTCACGGGATGCACAGTGCATGTTGCGACCGAAGAAGTCGATGCCGGTCCGATCCTGGCTCAAGAAGCGGTAGCAGTTTTGCCCGATGACACGGTTGAAACTTTGCACGAACGAATTAAAGAAGTTGAACGTCGCGTCTATGTCAGTACGTTGGCTGACATTTTGGAAAGGGGAAGTGTTCTGTGAGAGCACTACTGTCGGTATACGACAAGTCGGGGATCGTTGCATTCGCTCAACAACTGCATGAACTCGGTTGGGATCTAGTTTCGAGTGGTGGCACAGCAAAAGTTATTGCTGAAAACTCAATTCCCGTCATTGATGTTGCTGACATAACGGGAGTGCCGGCCATCCTCGGCCATCGTGTCGTCACATTGCATCCCAAAATTCACGGCGGCATTTTGGCGGATCCCACCAACGCCGAACATCAAAAAGATATGGCCGAGTATGGAATCGAAACTTTTGATTTGGTCGTAGCCAATCTCTATCCGTTCGCCAACGAACCTTCGATCGAATTAATCGATATTGGTGGACCAGCCATGGTGCGCGCTGCCGCTAAGAATCATGCCTTTGTTGGAATCGTTACGAATCCCAATCGTTATGGTGAAATCGTTGACGAATTGAAAAGTTCGGGCGCTCTTTCCTTAACAACTCGCAAGAAACTTGCGCGCGATGCTTTCCGACATACAGCGGCTTACGACGCGCAGATTGTCCAATGGTTTGATCAACAAATTGATGATGAAACCGCCACCGCACTGTTGCCTGCGGAAATTGAATTACGTCTGCAACGCCAACAAGTTCTTCGCTATGGCGAAAATCCCCATCAAGTAGGGGCGCGTTATTCCGTTTCCGGAAAGGCCAGTTGGTGGGATTCCGCCCTTCAATTGGGCGGTAAGGAAATGAGTTATCTCAACGTGTACGACACCGAAGCGGCCTGGCAATTAGTGCATTCGTTGGGTGATCAGCCAGCAGCGGTCGTGATTAAGCATGCGAATCCGTGCGGGGTGGCGGTTGCCGCTGACTTAGCGTCCGCGTATCGACGGGCCCACGAATGTGATTCTGTCTCGGCTTTCGGTGGAATCATTGCTCTCAACGGCGAGGTCACAGCGGAAATTGCCGAAGCGATTGCACCTGTCTTTACCGAAGTAGTTGTGGCTCCTTCATTTAGTCAAGAAGCGTTAGCGATACTGACGGCCAAGAAAAATTTGCGTCTTTTGCAAGCGCAGCGTCCGCAAAATAACGATCTTTCGTTGCGCGCTATCGACGGTGGTTATCTTGTGCAGACACCCGACGTTGTATCGGTTGATCGCGCTAGTTGGAATGTCGTCACCGAACGCACACCGACAGATTCCGAATGGGAAGATTTGCTCTTAGCGTGGCGCGTTGTTGCCAAGGTGACATCAAACGCCATTGTGTTAGTAAAAGACGGACAAGCAGTTGGTATTGGTTGTGGCCAACAGAATCGACGCGACGCCGGCCACTTAGCCGCACAAAAGGCTGATGGTCGGGCCAAGGGCGGCGCCTATGCATCAGATGCATTTTTTCCGTTTGCCGACGGTTTAGATGCAGCCATCGAGGCAGGCGCCTCGGTCGTTGTGCAACCGGGTGGATCTATTCGGGATGAAGAAGTAATTGCCGCCGCCAATAAAGCGGGCTTAGCAATGGTCTTTACTGCGGAGCGTCATTTCCGTCACTAAACCAATAGTCACGCATTAATTCGAGAGCCCATTCCGGTTGCCGAATTTCTTGGCGCGGCAAAAAGCCGGTGAAAAAAGGTTTGACGTCTACAACTGGTGTGCCATCGATGGCATCGAGACCACGGACGATCAGGCAATTGTTTTTTCGTTCCAGTAACTCACATGTGGTGATGCCAATTCGATTCGGACGTGCCCGCTTTCGCTGCGAGAAAATTCCGACTTTCGGCCATTCCGGATTCTCACGGGGATGCACCGCGGCCAAATGAATTGACTCCGGATCAACGCCGTGAAAAACAAAGACAACATCAATATGAGAAAAATCTTCGAGACCAAGAAGTGATTCTTCGGTGTAAGGATCAACGAATTCAATCGTGGCGACAACATCGCCCCAATTGTCGTCAATTGCTTCTTTGCGTCCGCCCCGCACAAAAGCGACTGGGTGTATTTCATACGACGACATTTAGTTACCTTTTAACGAGCGAAAGAGAACAGATCCGTTCCCACTTCATTCATTAATCGTGCCACAGTGGCCAACGGCAACCCAATAACGTTTGAAGGGCTACCAACAATTGAGGCCACAAATAAAGAAGCTGAACCTTGCATTCCGTATGCGCCGGCTTTATCCATTGGCTCGCCCGTGCTGACATACCAATCAATCCAATGTTGCGGTAAATCGGCAAACGCAACTTGAGTAGTCACAACTCGCACGCGCACTAATTGCTCATTGTTATGCATTCGGTGTACGCACACTCCGGTATGCACGCTATGAGTTTGTCCCGAGAGTCGTTGCAACATCTCTGTGGCTTCCTCAGGAGACTCAGGCTTACCAAGCAGTTCACCTTTTAATTCGACGGTGGTGTCAGCAGCGATTACCACTTCGTTATTGCCCACAACCGCTTGTGCTTTTTCCGCACAAAGTCGACTCACATATCCGGCACCGGTTTCGCCATGAAGAACCGATTCATCAATATCGGCCGGCCGAATCTCGAAAAAAAGACGAAGCCCGCCCAATAGTTCGGCTCGGCGCGGCGAGGCCGACGCTAAAACTAAACGCTCACTCATCCGCCGGACACCAATGCATCAGCCGCGGCATCGGGTGGAGTCAGTGCTTCCGCATCCATCCAACCTTCGGGAATAACAACATCGTGAGGACCGTTTTGGACGCCGCGTGGTTGCGTTGCGGCATGAGCCGAAATTGAAATCGTCGGATCCAATTCACTTAGTCCTTGCTGTAGTTCGGCGAGAGTAGAAACAGCCGCAACCATACGACGCGCTGGCGCTCCCACAGGAAAGCCAGTGAGGTACCAGCCCATATGTTTACGCATCATCAACATTGCTTTGCGTTCGCCGAACTGATCGATCAACAACTCCGCATGTTGTAGTGCAATTGCGCAAACTTCTCCGAGTGGTGGTTCGGGTCTGATGTCTTTTCCCGCGAATGCATCGGAGAGTTGACCAAAAAACCATGGTCGCCCTAAACAAGCGCGCCCGACAACAACGCCGTCGCAGCCAGTTTCATTCATCATTTTGAGTGCATCGTGCGCAGTCCAAATATCACCGTTTCCTAGAAGAGGAATCTGGGTAACAACTTCACGCAGTTGTGCGATTGCTTGCCAATGTGCCCTTCCTGAATATCGCTGTGATGCTGTACGCGCGTGCAGCGCAACCGCTTGTGCGCCACTTTCTTGCGCAATTTTTCCCGCTTCTAAAAAAGTCAATCGGTTGTCATCTAAACCCATTCGCATTTTCACGGTGACGGGAACGGCACCGGCGGCGTTCACTGCGGCCGTGATGATTGATTCCAAAAGTTTCGGTCGCGCCGGCACCGCCGCTCCGCCGCCGTGACGCATAACTTTCGGAACAGGACAGCCGAAATTCATATCCAAGTGATCGACATAATCACCGTCAACCAAAAGTCGAACGGCTTCGGCAACCGAAACGGGGTCGGTCCCATAAATCTGCAGTGACCGAGGTGATTCATCGGGTGCGAAGTGCGCCAGTCGCCAACTCCGATCGGCTTTTTCGACCAGTCCGCGCGCGTTGACCATCTCGCTTACATAGAGACCAGCGCCATAGCGCCGACAGAGTCGTCGGAAGGCCGAATTCGTAACTCCGGCCATTGGCGCCAGGACTACCGGGGGATCGACCTGCAAAGGGCCAATGCGCAACGTCACGTCGTCACGCTAGCCAATTGAACTCTCGTCGAGTGAATTCGGTGGGCTGCGGAATTGAACGATTTTTGGGCTGTTTTGTGGCCTCTGTCGGCCAATCCAGCGGCCGTCAGCCGGTAGGGTCGTGGGCATGGCAGCACAGGTACTCGATGGCGAAGCGGTCGCCGCCCAAATCAAGGCGGGCTTGGTTAATCGCATAGCCGCATTGGCTGAACGGGGGATTACTCCGGGGCTGGGAACAATTTTGGTGGGCGATGATGGCCCCTCCGCTAATTACGTTGCGATGAAACATGCCGACTGCGAAACCTTAGGTATCGCTTCCTTTCACGTGCATCTGCCAAATAACGCCACGCAGGAACAAGTTCTGGAAGTGATTGACGAATTCAATAGCAATCCAGCGGTCGATGCGTACCTCATGCAATATCCATTTCCTAAGCATCTTGACTTTGAAGCTGCGTTGTTGCGCGTCGATCCGAAAAAAGATGTTGATGGTTTGCATCCGGTGAATCTTGGTCATTTGGTGCAAGGTGTTGATGGTCCGCTTCCATGCACGCCAGCCGGAATTCAAAAACTGTTAGCGCATTACGACATTGAAATTGAAGGTCGTCATGTTGTGATCGTGGGACGTGGTTTAACCATCGGTCGTCCTTTAGCCAATCTTTTAACTTTGAAACGACCATTCGCCAACGCGGCCGTAACGGTTGTTCACACTGGTGTTGCCGATATTGGTGCCTATACGCGTACCGCCGACATCATTGTGGCCGCGGCCGGATCGCCCGGTTTGATAACGGCCGATATGGTGAAACCCGGCGCGGTTGTTGTTGCTGCGGGCGTTTCTTTTGAGGGTAAAAAACTGCTTTCTGATGTGGCTGATGAAGTTGCCGACGTGGCGTCTTGGCTTTCGCCGCGTATTGGTGGTGTTGGTCCAATGACGCGCGCCATGTTGCTGGTCAATACCGTTGAAGCAGCCGAAAGGACTGCGTGAGTTTTCGTGTCGCAGATTTCTGATCTCATAGCTGCAGGACAAACATGCTCATTCGAGTTTTTTCCTCCGAAAACTGATGAAGCAGCCCGTTCATTAGAAACGACGATCGCCGAGTTGGCGCCATTGCATCCGTCGTTTGTTTCGGTTACCTATGGTGCCGGCGGTTCGACCCGCGAACGCACCCGCGATGTAGTGGTGCACATTCAAAAAGAAATCGGCATCACGGCAATGGCGCATTTAACTTGCGTCGGACATACCCGATCTGAACTCACCGAACTTCTTACTGATTACCGCAACGCCGGTATCTCCAATATTTTGGCTTTAGCAGGCGATGCACCCGATGGCGCCGAACCAACTTCGATTGGTGACTTCACTTACGCCATTGAGTTAGTCGAATTCATTAAGGATTTTGGCGGCTTTTCGATTGGTGTGGCCGCCCATCCGGAATGTCACCCTCGGTCTCCCTCGGTTGCTTCCGACCGTGGCTATTTAGCGGAAAAACTTCAACTGGCAGATTTCGCCATTACGCAATTCTTTTTTGAAGCCGATCCCTATCTGCGATTAGTGAATGAGTTAGCCGATCTCGGCTGCGTCAAGCCGATTCTTCCGGGCATCATGCCGGTGACCAATGCAAAACAGGTTCAACGTTTTGCTGAATTGGCCGGTGCGGAATTTCCGGCGCATCTCGCAAAACAATTCGCTGAACTCGCTGATGATCCCGACGCAGTGCGTGCGCTCGGAGTTGCTTCGGCAACACAACTTTGTGCGGAATTACTCGATCACAATGTTCCTGGTTTGCATTTTTACACTTTGAATCGTTCCACAGCGACTCGTGAAATCGCGGCAAACCTCGGCCTAGCCGGGGCGTAGCTAATGGAACTGGTTGAAACGCCTTCGGCGAAAAGTGTTATTCGACGTGCCGCAACACTTTTGCGCCGGTATGTACGCAAACAGCGATTGGTTTTTTTCATTTCCATTATCGGCGCTGCCATTTATGCTGCCGCCGCGGTGGGCACGACGATCATTTTGGGCAATATCACGAACAACGTGATCATTCCGGCGTTTGAAGATAACGAAAAAGAAGCACGGGCGATTTGGTATTCCGGTCTGGCGTTATTGCTGGTTGGATTTCTGCGCGCCTCGACCATTATTTTGCGCCGCTATTTCGCGGCGTTGCTCACATTGCGCACGCAACGACAATGGCGGCGCGATCTTGCCGCTACCTATTTAGAAGTACCGCTCAAATACCATCGCGAAACTCCAACGGGTCAGTTATTGGCGCATGCTGATGCCGATATCGTCGCTTCCAGCGAAGTACTTAATCCTTTGCCTTTCAGCATTGGTGTGGCGGCACTGGTGATCTTCGCTGTCATTTCGCTCGCCACAGTCGATTGGTTTTTAACCCTGGTGGCGTTAGTGCTGTTTCCTTCGCTGGCGATCATCAACCGTCTGTATACGGCGCGGGCCGAAATTCCGTTGGCGACCGTGCAAGAGCGAGTCGGTGGGGTTAGTCGGATCGCGCATGAGAGTTTCGACGGTGTATTGGTTGTGAAAACCCTCGGCCGCGAGCAACAAGAAAGTGAACGCTTAGAAACAGCGGCCGATTCGCTGCGTTCGGCCCGTATTTCATTGGGAAAAATTCGTGGTGTCTTTGAGCCAATGATCGACGCGTTACCGAATCTTGGCATCATCGCATTGCTCTTAATCGGTTCATGGCAAGTGTCAATTGGACGTTTGAATACCGGTGATGTTGTGCAAGCCGCTGCGCTCTTCGGGCTTCTCGCGTTCCCCATGAGAGTTTTCGGTTTCTTTCTTCAAGAAGTTCCGCGCGCGGTTGTTGTGAGTGCGCGTCTCGACAAAGTGATTGATGCCGAAAGAGAACCAAAAGGTGGCGATGCCGTCATCACCGATGGAGCTTTAGCGGTTGATTTTGAAAATGTGCGTTTCGGTTACGGCGACGATCCACCCGTTTTAGAGAATCTGAATTTGCACATACCCGCTGGATCAATTGTGGCTTTAGTGGGTGTTGTTGGTTCTGGTAAATCGACACTTTGTGAACTCATTCCTCGTTTAGTTGATCCCGATGCGGGAACAGTGCGACTGGGCGGGATTGACCTTCGTGATTTAGATCCCGAAGAACTTCGACGCGAAGTGGCACTCGTTTTTCAAGAAACGTTTCTTTTTGCCGACACCGTCTTAGAAAATGTGACACTGGGCGACGAAATCACCGAGGAAGAAGTGGCGAATGCAGCCCGCATCGCTCACGCGGAAAATTTTGTGGCGCGCCTTCCGGAAGGTTGGAAGACCGAAATCGGTGAACGTGGAGTGACTCTTTCCGGTGGTCAGCGACAACGCTTGGCCCTAACGCGTGCACTTTTGCGTAAACCACGTGTGCTGATTCTCGATGATGCCACTAGCGCCGTTGATCCGGTCATTGAGTCGGCAATTTTGCGCGATCTGCGCACTTCACTGGCGATGACCACACTGGTGGTTGCCCATCGTGTTTCCACTATCGAATTGGCCGACGAAGTTGTCTTCCTCGACGGAGGACAAATTGTTGCTCGGGGTTCTCATAAAGAACTCTTGCAATCCAATTCTGATTACGCCCGACTCGTTCACGCCTATGCACATGGGGGTGAATGATGAGCGACGAAAAAATTCTCGACCCTGATGGGCATGACGAAATTGCACTTTTAGAACACGCTTCATCATTTGATGACACTGTGGCGTTAGAGCACGAATTGATGATGCATGACGAAGGTCCGAAGGTGCGGGCCATCGCCGTTTTACGACGCGGCTTTGCTGAAAGTCCTGAGTTACGAAAAGGCCTGCGTTTAACGCTGCTTTTCGCCACGATTGGCGCGGTTGGACGTCTCACGATTCCCGTCCTCATCCAGCAAGTTATCGATAAAGGTTTGCTGGCCGATGAAGGATTCCGTCCTGGTTTCACTTTGACTGCCTGCGGCATCGCAGCGGCCATTGTCATCGGAGTCATGTTTTTGGCCCGCGTTACATATGTTCGTTTGGTTACAACTTCGGAAACGATGTTGCGCAATTTACGTGTGCGCGCTTTTGACCATGTTCATCGGTTGCCGATGGCGCATCACGATTCAACGCGTCGTGGTGAACTGACTTCAAGAGTGACGAGCGATATCGAAACGATTGCCCGCTTTGCGCAATACGGCGCGGTGGCGTGGATTGTTGATTCGGTGATTGTGGTCGGAACATTGATTGTCATGAGCGTGTATTCATGGCATCTTGCGCTTCTCACTGCCATTGTGGCTGTGCCGATTTTGCCGCTTTTCCGCTTTATGCAACGTCGCCAACTCAAGGCCTACGGAATCGTGCGTTCGCGCGTCGGCGAAACATTGGCGGAAGTTTCCGAAGCGGTTCAAGGTGCGGGCCCAATTCGCGCCTATGGCTTACAACCACGCGCAAAAGCGCGGCTGGAAACCGCCATCATGCGTCAGTACAAATCGGAAGCCAGCGCCGCCCGTTGGTTTGCGTTCATGTTCCCCTTAGGCGATGCCTTCGGTGCGATTGCATTGGCATCGGTCACGATGACCGGAATTTGGTTTGGTGAAAGTTGGGGACTGAACGCCGGCAGTTTGGTGGCGTGTTTGTTCCTTGTGCAATTAATTCTCGGACCAATTGCCGAACTAGGTGAAATTCTTGATCAAACACAAACGGCCATTGCCGGTTGGGCAAAAGTTCTTGACTTGCTTGATACGCCCATTGATTTACAAGAGCCGGAAAACGGTCGCGATTTACCCGCCGGTCCACTTTCTATTTCAGTACGCGCTGTTGATTTTGCCTATCGCACTGGCGGACGCGTTTTGCATGATGTCTCGGTGGAATTGCCGGCCGGTGCGTCAATCGCCATTGTGGGTGAAACTGGTTCGGGTAAAACAACATTCGCCAAACTTTTAAATCGACTCGCCGATCCCACCGCCGGCGAAATATTGATTGGTGGTATTCCGCTCACTGATGTCGACAAAGATTCCCGTACTCGTCGTATTCGTATGGTGCCCCAAGATGGATTCCTCTTTGATACGACGCTGGCCGCCAATATCGCCATGGGCCGAAACGGGGCGACGGAGACCGATGTAAAACGGGCCATCAGCGAATTAGGTCTCACCGAATGGGTCGATGGATTACCACGAGGGCTTGAAACCGAAGTAGGCGAGCGCGGTGAGGGCCTCAGCGTCGGCGAACGCCAGTTAGTGGCATTAGCTCGCGCGCAACTTGCCGATCCCGGTTTATTGATCCTCGATGAAGCGACAAGTGCAGTTGATCCGCGCACCGAACGCACCTTGACTACGGCCTTATTGCGATTGGCCGAAGGACGAACCACGGTCAGCGTTGCGCACCGTCTCTCGACCGCGGAACAAGCCGACATTGTGATGGTGTTCGATGCCGGAAAACTTCTTGAGGTTGGTTCGCATAGCGAACTTGTTGCGGCCAATGGTCGCTACGCCGAGTTGTATCGAAGTTGGCTCGGCAATACTGGTCAGGTTTGAAAAAACCCTCTCAATGAGCCCACGTGCGGCCTTATTGGGCGTATCGTGCGCCTATGGCCAGTCCCGAATACGAATCGTTTAAATCCGCCGCCGCATCTCGTCCGGCGCCCCCTCCTGCCGACGTCGTTGAACAGCGTCGACGTATCGATGAAGCAATGTCGCAAGTGCCGCTCGCCAATGGGGTAGAGGTACGCGAATTCATGCGCGCCGGTGTAAGTGGTTTGGAATGCCGACCCGCAACAACCGCGGCGGACACGCCCATTGTGTTGTGGTTCCACGGTGGTGGTTTTCGTATTGCGTCATCTTTGGCTTACCGCTCATTCGGTTCGCATCTGGCTTCGGTCTTTAACGCGCGTATTGTCCTGCCCGATTATCGCCTCGCACCTGAACACCCATTCCCCGCGGCAGTCAACGATTGCTTTGCCGTTTGGGAATCTCTCTTGGCCGATGGTGAAGATGTAGCGCGCATTGTCATTGCCGGAGATTCCGCCGGTGGCGCGTTAGCGGGTGCAACAACGGTGCAAGCAATTGAAGATGGTGTCTTACCGGCAGGTGTGATGTTGGTATCGCCCTGGGTGGATCTCACCGTTAGTTCTTCTTCATATGATTCGCGCGCCGAACTCGACTCAATGTTTTCGCGTGACGCGGCCAACGAAGCCGCTCCTGCATATTTAGGTTCCACTGACCCGCGACATCCTTTAGCGTCACCACTTTTTGCCGATTGGACCGGTTCACCGCCCGTGCAAATTTTGGTTGGTGATCATGAAGTTTTGCTCGATGACTCATTGGCCTTAGCCAATTCATTGGTCAGTGCCGGCGTGGATGCCACGCTTTCGGTGTACCCCGAAATGCCGCATATTTTCCCCTTTAATTATCCGGCTTTTCCGGAAGCAGTCGATGGCGTTCTGGAAATGAAATCCTTCATCAACCGGGTTATAGGGCGCTTTTGACCGTCTCGTTGTAGATTTCGGCGGGGCAAATCGAGGGGGAACTCAATGACTCCGTCAGATGGAGAACGGCCGTTGCTTTCGCAACATCTCATGGAGCAGTTTTCGTTACGCGGCCGGTGTGCGGTGATTACAGGAGCGGCGGGTGGAATTGGCCGACAAGCCGCTCTCACTTTCACCGAAGCCGGCGCCGATGTTGTTTTGGCCGATGTTGGCGTTGAAGGTTTAGAAGAAACCGCGCGGATGGTTTCGCAATTAGGCGGACGAGCAAAAGTCGTAAAGACAAACGTCGCCGAACGCGATGAAGTAAATGCACTGGCAAAAGCAGCACTCGATGAATTTGGTCGTTTAGATATTTGGGCGAATGTCGCCGGTGTTATCCGTAACGTCAATATCGTCGACGCCAGTGTTGATGATGTTGAGTTCATTACCCGCGTGAATTTATGGGGAACTTATTGGGGAATTGCCGCTGCGGGTCGCGCTATGACCAACGGCGGTTCAATTATCAACGTTTCGTCGGCCGGTGGTGATATGCCCGCCCCCACACTTTCTATTTATGCAATGACCAAAGCAGGCGTTGCTCATCTAACGCGTTGCGCGGCGATGGAACTCGGTCCGACCATTCGTGTGAATGCAATTGCGCCTGGCTTTACCGATACGCCAATGGTGCAAAGAAATTGGACGAACCCCGATGGCACCGTCAACGATCAAGCCCGTTCATCTCTTTTAGGAGCACGGGCGGCGCAATCGCCTTTACAAACAACGGCTGAACCTGAAGACCAAACATTTGCAATGTTGTATTTGGCTAGTGACGCATCTCGGTTTGTGACCGGACAAGTAATGCGTCCCAACGGAGGAGTAGTGATGGCATGACCACCGGCGACAATTCACCCGTACCGGATTTTCTTTCTCGCTTACGCGTTGATGGCAAGACATTTGTAGTTGCCGGAGCGGGCGTAGGCATGGGACGAATGACATCGCATGCGTTAGCTCAAGCAGGCGCGGCCACTGTTGTTTGTGTTGATGTTGATGCCGATCGCGCGCAGGAAATCGCCGCTGAAATTGGTCCGTGTGGAGTTGCCTGGAGTGGCGACGTCACCACGCGCGAAGATGCCGCTCGTTTAGCGGCCGATGCGCAAGCCATTAACGGTTCGATTGACGGCCTAGTCGACATCATCGGTATGGCGCGTTGGGAATCGCTTCTCGATATGACCGATGAAACATTCAATTGGGAAATTGATATTTGTTTCCGTCACGCGTTTTTACTTTCCCAAGAATTCGGACGACGCATGGTCAACACCGGTGGCGGCACGATGGTCTTTATTGCATCCGTAAGTGGTCTCACTGCGGCGCCGATGCACGCGGCCTATGGAGCAGCGAAAGCGGCATTGATGGCGTGGATTCAATCGATTGCTGTCGAATTAGGACCGCATAATGTGCGCGCCAATGCGATTGCACCGGGCACCATTTTGAGTCCGCGTATGGACGCGGTCTTCACCGATGAGCAACGGGCAGCCAACGCAGCCAATACGCCGCTTGGCCGTATGGGGGCCACCGCTGATATCGCTGGGGCAGCGCTGTTTTTCTCCTCCGATATGTCGGCCTATATCACCGGTCGCACGCTCGTCATTGACGGTGGCGTGGACGCCAAATTCCCTTACGGAACCCTTTAAACCGAACTTTTTGTTGTTTTTTGGCTTCGGTTTCGTTTCCGCGATGGCTCGGTCTAGTGTCATCGGCGTTCAACTTTTGAGTATGGAGGCCATTTCGTGAAAACCCCCGTTCGCGTTGCCGTAACAGGTGCTGCAGGTCAGATCGGCTACAGCCTGTTGTTCCGTATTGCTAGCGGCCAAATGCTGGGCGAGGATCAACCCGTCATCTTGCAATTGCTCGACATCACACCGGCGATGGATGCCCTTAAAGGTGTGGCAATGGAATTGGAAGATTGTGCATTCCCGTTGTTGCACGACATCGTGCGCACCGATGATCCCAACGTTGCTTTTGGTGATGTGAGTTACGCCCTCTTAGTGGGTGCACGTCCGCGTTCAAAGGGTATGGAGCGAAAAGATTTGCTCGAAGCCAATGGTGGAATTTTCAAACCACAAGGTGAAGCTCTTTCCGCCAACGCCGCGAAAGACGTAAAGATTTTGGTGGTTGGAAACCCGGCTAACACCAACGCGTTAATTGCAATGAATAACGCAAAGAACATTCCCAACGAACGTTTCACCGCGATGACTCGTCTTGATCACAATCGTGCGATGGCGCAATTAGCGGCCAAGACTTCAACGGCCGTTTCCGATGTCACCAAGATGACTATCTGGGGCAACCATTCAGCCACGCAGTATCCCGATTTGTTCCATGCAGAAGTGAAAGGCCAAAACGCCGCTGCATTAGTGAACGATCAAGCGTGGTTAGAAGGCGAATTCATTCCGACCGTGCAACAGCGCGGTGCCGCCATTATCGAAGCGCGCGGCTTATCAAGTGCTGCATCCGCGGCCAATGCTGCTATCGATCACATGCGCACATGGGCGCTCGGTACACCGAAGGGTGACTGGGTTTCAATGGCCATTCCGTCGGATGGTTCGTATGGTGTTCCGGAAGGTTTGATCTCGTCGTTCCCCGTGACTTGTGCCAACGGTGAATATTCGATTGTGCAAGGTCTCGACATCGATGACTTCTCACGTGCCCGTATCGACATCTCGGCTGCCGAGTTAGCCGAAGAGCGTGACGGCGTACGCGAATTAGGTCTTATTTAAGACTTTTTTAGTGGCTCTCGATGGAGTGCAATGCACCGTCGAGAGCCACAAAAAGTTCTCCATGAGAAACTAAATCGGTGATTGAACCGCCCATACGTAATCGGCCTTCAATGAATGCTTCTTGAGCCGTGAGTTCGCCGTTGCGAATTTGTTTGGCGGTTTCAAGATCAGAAGTAAATGTGACATTGGCGTTCGGCGCAACGCCTTCGCAAATGGTCATGGCGCCGGCATTGAACGTCACATACCAATCCGGACCATCAGTTAGAAATTGCTGAATCACGAAATCGTTGGCGATTTCTTGATAATCGGCCAACACGCTGGTGATGGCAGGATCGGCGAGGGCTTCTTGGGCCTTGGCAAACCATTCGGGGGAGAGATACTCAGCCACCTCATGACCTTAGGGGGCTTCTGGCGCGCTCGGCATATCAATCGTGCAGATGGGGTCAAACCCCGTTACTTTCGGAGCATGATTCGCATCCTTAGTCATGTCGGCAAATTGGAAAACTTGCAGATTCCTGTTGAGTTACTCGAGCAAGTTGAAGTGATTCCAATTCCCATGGAAGGCGATATCGATCCTTCCGTGCATGGCGAAGTGTTGTTGACAACTCCCACGAGCGTTCCCAATTTGGAACAAGTTCTTTCCCGTGGCGTGAAGTGGGTTCATCTCATTGGCACTGGTATTGATCAATTTCCATTTCACCTTTTTGATGATCATTGTGTTCTTACGAATTCGCGTGGGTTAAGCGCGGTACCCATTTCGGAATGGGTAATGGCGTGCATGTTGTCGTACGCCAAACGCATGCCGGGCTCCTTTATTGAAGCGCCGCCAAAAAATTGGAATATTCCCAATCCAACATTCGCGTCGCTGCAAGGCGCAACGTTGGCATTGCACGGTTTCGGTGGAATCGGCCGCGCAATCGCGCAGCGAGCATTGCCATTCGGCATGAATGTAAAAGCAATGAGATTTTCGGATACTCCAAGTGAAATTGCCGAAGTGCAAATGGTGTCGTCGGTAACTGAATTAGTACGCGATGCCGATCATGTGGTGTTAGTGGCGCCGCTCACCGATCTCACCCGTGGGCTTTTTAATGACGAAGTATTTGCGGCGATGAAACCGGGTGTTCACTTCGTCAATGTGGCGCGCGGTCAAATTGTGGTTGACGATGCATTACGCCGTGCCCTCGATAACGACATCGTTGCTTGTGCCGATATCGATGCCACAGACCCTGAACCTCTGCCTGAAGGTAACTGGATGTACCAACATCCAAAAGTACGGCTCAGCCCCCATGTTTCGTGGAATTGGTCGGGCGCGTTTGGGGCGATGTACGAGATGTTCGTTGAGAATTTACGCCGCTATTTGCAGAACGAACCGCTGCTTTCCGTTGTGAATCCGGCCGACGGCTACTAGCAAAGTCCCCAAAAGAAGCGCATTGCGCCACTAGGGTGTCCGTTCATGTCGCCAATCATCAGTGCCATTTTTGCGGTGGGCATCGATCCGCAAAAACTTCTTGAATCAGTCGGTTTTAT
>JBEGMF010000048.1:0-7733 GCA_041183205.1 Actinomycetota bacterium
CCAGCGATCGCTAATTGATAGCAATCCAAAAGCCAAGTGATATCGGCACGTTCGAATTGATCAACGCTTGGCAATACATGTGTGGCGATTGCCGTTGTTTCCGTGGGGTAAATATCAGCGACCGCCAACACAGAAAGTGACGATAGAGCGGCCATAGTGCGTGATGATTCGGGAAAGGCGAGTGCGGGATTGCCACCAATGACGAAAAGCGCTTTGACGTTGCCCGATTCGATTTCGCTTAATAAACCGACACATGGCCATTCATCGAAACGGCGGGGCAGTTCAGGCCAACTCGGTGGACCGGCAAGGGGAGTCCCATCGCTTAAGGGGATTTGACGCTTTTCCATTTGGAAAAACACGCCTGGGTTAAACCACATCCCGCCCTTTGCGTCGAGCGAATGGGTGAGTACAAGTAACACCCAGAGCAAATATTCAGTGACGTTGGCCGTTAAAGACATAGAGGTGCCGGTGCCGGTGAGCGCACTTATGCGTTGGTGATTGCGAATTTTTGTCAGCAGTAAATGCAAGCGCTCGGTTTCGCAATCAATATGCTGCGCCACGTTTTCGGCCGTGATGTCACGAAGTAACGCTTTTAGTTTTTCTGGTGGTGAAAATGCATCCGGTCCGTCGACATTCTCTATTGGGTCGTCGAGGAGTTCTTTGACTAACCAAGCAAGTACGAGCCAATCACTTCCAGGTCGAATTTGAAAATGTTCATTAGCGAGATTGGCGGTTTCGGTTTGGCGTGGGTCGAAGACGATGAGTTCGCCGCCGCGTTGTTGGAAAGCGCGGATTTTGCGAATTGGATCAGGGATCGCATTTGAATGGCCATGAGAAACAACAGGATTCGATCCGAAAAGTAAAAGCAGATTGGAATTTTCCCAATCCCAAATTGGAGTAAGCCCAGACCAACCACCGAGATGTTCCGCAATTAATGGTTTGCACGGAGTGTCGATGGTTGTAGCGGTGTATTTCTGCGGCGAGGGAAGCAGTGAGAGAAATCGTTCGGCGGCGCGCCGGCCGACTGTGTCGAATGCAGAACCGCTGGCCAAATACATGGCCACACTTTCCGGCCCGTGTTGTTCAACAACGTCGCGGATTTGTGCCGCAAGATCGGAAAGAAGTTCATCCCAACTCACTTGTCGATGGTCCTCGCCCCGACCTATATGCGGATAATTCAATCGCGTTGGATCGTGGTGGACGTCACCGGCGGCACGACCTTTGGCACACGTATAACCCTCGGATAGGGGATGAGATTCATCGCCACGAACGCGAACTATGTTCTCGCCCTCAGTTGTCACGATGAGTCCACACATGGCATTACAAATTCGGCAGAACGTCGCTTGTTCGCCCGTAACTTCCATACGGAAACTCTTTCAGAATTTTCGCTGTTTCGGGTTCATCAATCGGCCGTCGGATTTTTGGTCTAGAAAAGGCCCATGGAGCCCACCGGAATTATCTTCGCTGCCCTCGATTGTGATCTTGATGTCATTGAGGCATGGAATCGCTGGTACGACCTTGAACACACCCCACCGAATCTCTCGCTGGATGGTGTTGTTATGAGTAATCGCTATGTCGCCACACCGGCGTTACATGCGGCGCGTCAAAGCGCAGCCGATGGCCCGTTTTCTGCTCAACATGCATCGTTTCTTACCGTCTACACCCTCACCGGAGATCCCCAGACGGCCTTTGATGGTATGAGCGGATTACGTGATGTCTTGGTGGCTGATGGTCGCATGGAATTTCCGGAGGACAAAAAGATCGTTCGCCAAGGCGATGTATTGGAAACCGTTACTGCCAGGGCCGCGGCGGCAACAAAGTGTCCGCCCGTTGATGTGCCGTTTATGGGTCATACCGGAATCGTTGTTCGTCAGTGTCGTGGTGAAAATGCAAACGAGAGTGAAAAGGTTTTGCAATCATCAACGTTGCCTGGTGTAAATGCAGTTTGGTCGCTGGCTTCTCGTTTGCAAGAGAACGTGACAATGCAAATCTTTTTTGTTGAAGGTGACCTCATCGAACGACAACAACAAATTGGAAATCATCTTCAAGGTTCAGATGCAACCATTGTTCTGTTCGGGGCTTTTGAGCGGATTACGCAATTGCACTACCCCTGGGCCGACGCCATGCGCAATTCTTCGTTGCCCCCAACGATTCGCGACTAGTCGGCACGAAAACTTGCGCTTCACTACTATGACGAAATGACATTGACCATTCCGTCAATTGACTTCGGGCGCTTTCACGAACAACTTCTCCAACGGCAACAAACTCGCGTTGAGAGTCAGTTAGTTGGGGATCTGCAACCATTGGCATTTTGTTTGCCTAACAGCCAAGCCGTGACGTATCGATTGGTTAATGGCGTTGTAGGAATTGAAATGTCATTAGCGAATGATGCAGTGACGGTTATCGAAATGAATGACGCGGCGTTTGCCGCTTTTGCGAGCGAATATTTAACGGCGCCAGGTTTGCAGATTCAACAAATGATTTCGTTTCGACGTGGCGACTATGGACAATTCGATGCATGGGAACCGGTACTTCGCTCGCTTTATTCGCAACGTCCTATTTACGATCCGAATCAAGTACCAACTGATGTCCTCGACACAACCTTTGTGTGGGGATCGTCGTCAACGCTTGAAATTGCTTATTTTTTGCAAGCGTTTGGTTTTGCCGTTGTGCGGAATGTCTTTTCGCTGGCAGAAGTTGAAGCATTTGATAAAGAGATTGATCGATTAACGGCCCTTGCGTCTCCCAGCGACGGACAATCATGGTGGGTGCAGGGTGCCGCAGGTGATGATCGTGTTTGCCAACTCCATTACACGAGCCTTCTTTCCGAACTTTTTGCCGGCCTTGAATCTGATGACCGAATACAAGCGATAGTGAATGAAGTCGATCAATCGTTTGTTCCGCATCCGGAAATTGGCAATGGACATTTTGCCGTGGTGAAAAATCCGGGCGTTACCGGTGGACTAACAGATTTGCCGTGGCATGTTGATTGCGGGCTCGGCGGTCATCCCGTGCTTTGTCCGTCATTACATATTGGCGTTCAAATCCGAGCGATGAACGAACATTCGGGTGAAATGAAATTCCTCGCCGGTTCGCACCTTGCTTGTGTGCCCCGTCCCACGAAGGATCAACTTTCAACATTGCCAGTGGTGACCGTGCATGCTGAACCGGGAGATATCACTTTGCATTTTCCCGATGCGTTACATGCGGCGCCACCTCCCAACGGCAGTGGAGAAGGTCGACGCACGTTGTACTTGTCGTATGGACGGCCAGAGCTCTCAACGGTGTTTGGTTACAAACAGGGTTATGACCAAATGCTTTTTAAAGGTGATGGCCACGTCGAATTCAATTACTGATTTCTTTGCGACGGAGAATTTCAACCATCATCCAAATCGCAACTGCACCCTTGGCAGTCCAGAGGAGCGCGCGGATCAGATTTACCACCATAAGTTCGTCATAGGTTTGCTGATCCCATCCATCTAATAAGACGCCATGAGCCGGAGCCGAAAACGCGGCTGTGTCGATGAGGATGAAAAGCATTAAGAAGGCATTGACGAAGGCGAGGATGCGAAATCGCTTATTGGCAGCCAGCAGCAGTACTAAAACGCAAAGCCCCTCAATTAACCATGGGCCCGCCAAAATGTCACCGATTTTGTCGACATGGGCCTTTTCATAGGTTCGCCACGCGTCATCGCCGACAAGTGGGAACAACTCGTAATGCAAAAGTTGAATGGTCCAGATCATGCCCACCATGAGCATGGTGACAACAAGTTGAACCGTGACGACCCACTGCAAGCGGAACTTGTTGAGGAAGCGAATAGATGGTGACCACTCCCCGTTAGGTGAAGTGGTTTGAAGAAAAGCCCGAATTGACACGCTTTGACCGTATTACGGCTCGTCTTTGGATGCCCGATCCGGCAATGGATTGGGCTCCGTCTCCGATCAGGACGCATCGAAATCACCATCGGTAAATAAGAGTTTCCTGCGAGTCCATCTCTTGTTCATTTTCCTCGGCTAAAAGTGGAAGAGGAAATAAAGGGTTAGGCAATGGATCAATCAACGGGCGACGCCGCCGAGTCATTACTTGATGAGGTAGAGACTGGTATCGGTGCTCTCCATCTTTCGCTACCACGACGAGCACTGGCCGAAGCCGTGGGCACCGGTCTGTTAATTGTGGCGGTCATTGGATCGGGCATTATGGCGACACAACTTTCGCCTGATGATGTTGGCTTACAACTTTTGGAAAATGCGTTCGCAACGGCGGGTGCTCTAGTAGCCCTTATTTTGATGTTCGGCGCTGTTTCGGGTGCACATTTCAATCCCATCGTTACGTTGGTGGACAAATTCACTGGAACAGTGAAATGGAAAGATGCCGGTGTTTATATCGTTGCCCAAACAATCGGCGCGTGTGTTGGCGCAGTGATTGCCAATCTGATGTTTGAACTTCCAGCAATTGAATTTTCGACGAACGACCGATCGTCGCCGGCATTATGGCTTTCGGAAGTTGTCGCGACGGTAACGCTGTTATTAGTGATTCACGGTTGCGTCCGGACCGGAAAAGCCAATGTCGTTCCGTTTGCGGTAGCAGCGTGGATTGGCGGGGCGTATTGGTTTACGTCGTCGACAAGTTTTGCCAATCCGGCAGTAACAATTGCTCGCTCGCTTTCTGATTCATTCGCCGGTATTGCCCCGTCATCGGTGCCGATGTTTATCGCTGCTCAACTTGTTGGTCTTGTTATCGCCGTCGCACTTATTCGCTTTTTCTTTATGTCGGAGAAAAAATGACCACGAAACCCGAAGTACTTTTTGTTTGCGTTCATAACGCCGGTCGATCGCAAATGGCCGCTGGATTTTTACAACAGTTAGGCGGTGACAATGTCGTTGTCCGCTCTGCCGGAAGTGCACCCGCCGATACCCTCAATCCCGCGGTTGTTTCGGTAATGCTTGAAGTTGGTATCGATCTCTCCGCCAGTGGGGCCCACCCGAAAAAACTCGATGAAGCCGCCGTTAAAGCATCGGATGTAGTGATCACCATGGGGTGCGGCGATACGTGCCCGATTTTCCCTGGAAAACGTTATGAGGATTGGGAGTTGGCCGATCCCGCAGGCTTGGGCCTTGACCCCGTGCGCGGAATTCGAGACGAGATACGTCAACGTGTGCTGGAATTGTTGCAGTCGCTGGGGATCGAGCCAATCGAAGCGACCAACTAGTAATAAATGCGCGCGGTGGGGGTGTTTTGAGTTATCGCATGAACGACGGCAACTTGGCTCCCTTTGGTCGAGAACTTTCCATAGTCGCCGAGAAGTATCCCAATCACCCCGCAGTTATTTACGGTGACGAGCAATTAACTTTCACCGACTTTGAACGCGCCTGTGAGCAGTTAGCGTCGTCACTTGTTGCGGCCGGCTTGAACGAAGGCGATGTCGTTGCGCTGTTGTGCACCAATCGCCCTGAATGGTTGATTACCTATCAAGCGGCATTACGAGCCGGTCTCGTTTTCGTACCTATTAATTGGCACCTTGAAGCCGATGATATTGATTACGTCATCAATGATTGCAAAGCGCGGGCTGTTCTATTTGAAGATCAGTTTGCGCGCCTTTTGCCTGCAAAACGCAATGATCGATTGTTCATCGCTATTGGCGATTCAGTGCAGGGTTCACTTCATTGGAATGAAGCATTGCAGCAGGGTCGTCAAGCAGGTGAGTCGCCAATACGTAACCGCGGCACACAAATGATTTACACCTCCGGAACAACTGGACGACCAAAAGGTGTGAAGCCGGCGCAAACCTCGAGTGAGACAACATCGGCGGTGGGCGCAGCCATGGTGGGAATGTTCGGTATGGATCCGGCCCGCGGCGACAAAATTCTTTGTCCGGCACCGTTGTATCACTCGGGACCGAGCCGTATTTGTTGTGAATGGCCCCTAGGTGCCGGCGTGGGTGTCGTACTTATGCCGAAGTTTGATGCGGAACAAGCGCTGCAACTCATTGAACGTTACGAAATATCTCATGCATTTTTTGTACCAACGATGTTTCAACGCATGTTGAAAGTTGAACAGCGCGAGAAATACGACGTCTCAAGTCTTCGCTTCGTCTTGCACGGTGCCGGTCCCTGTACTGTGGCGGCCAAACAACAAATGTTTGCGTGGTTCGGGCCGATTATTCATGAGATGTACGCCGCTAGTGAAGGGCCGGGCACGTGGATCACTCCCGAGGAATGGCTGGCTCACCCAGGGAGTGTCGGCAAAATCGATCCCAGCCGTATTGAAATTCGCGACGACAATCGAACGGCACTCGGCCCTGATGAAGAAGGTGTGGTGTGGTTCCGCTCGGTGAGTGGTTTTGAGTACCACGATGATCCGGAAAAAACCGCGGCGACCTACGACGAAACAAAAGAGTGGTACACCGTTGGCGATCGAGGACGAATTGATAGCGAGGGCTATTTATTTTTGACCGGTCGCACTTCGGAATGCATCGTTTCGGGGGGAGTCAATTTGTATCCGGCTCGGGTCGATGAAGCCTTAGCGCTTTGCCCCGACATAGTTGATGGCGCCGCGTTCGGGATTGCTGATGAAGACCTCGGCGAGATTTTGGTCGCCGCTGTGATTGCGAAAAATCACGCTGATCAAGCAACAGCAGAACGCATTACGGATTTTTGCCGCACCAATGTTGGAAGCCAGTTGACGCCGCGCAAAATTTTCTTTGTCGATGAACTTCCTCGTAGCGATGCCGGCAAGTTGTATCGCAAGCGGTTATCACAACAATTCTCGGTCATCGGTTAGTTCAAGTTTTTCTTCGGTTACTTCCGATTGTGGTGAGCGATCAAGAAGAAGTGCGATTACCACGCAAAGGGCAAGCAAAGTTCCTATTGAGGTATTGAAAACGACAGGTAATTCTTGCGCGCCGATGCCGTACATCAGCCAAAGAAATGACGAAAACGTTAGGAACACCCATCCCGGGAGGGAAATGCCGGGGCCGCGTCCATGACGCAATGTATAGATGACTTGTGGCGTAGTCATCGAAAGTGAAAAGACCATCCCAAACCAGCCAGGAACATCTTTGGCGATCATTCCGATACTGAGCATGAAAACTAAAAAGCCAACCGCAATGACGAGGCCAGTTTGCGCGGCGGCGCGACTTCTGGGAATGAGTTTGTACCAAGTGAAAACCGCAACGGGAAACATCCATGAGCCATTGGCCAAAATCTGTTGCGGTGATCGCACGCTTACGCTGTAGGCCAACCACGCGATCGAACTGGCCGAGGCCAAGATCCACGACCAGGTTGCGATGCCAACGGTTGAGCGAACGCGCACAACGCGCATTCCTTGAGTGAAGGCGCTGATGACGGAAAAGACCGCAGCTCCATATCCGCAGGCCGCAGCCCAAAGTGGTGTCACGGCGATAGTCTTATGCCCGTTTACGGGCGATCGAGGTATCCAATCTCAGTTTCTGGGTGACCGGTATCGGTGCTGGTTGCGAGGTTAAAAAACTTTGCCGTCAGAAGCCAATTCCGGACTTGGCGCCTTTACCCGTAATTACGCCTTCCGAGGGTTGGACCATCACCCAGCCGGTTCCCGAGAACCCCATTTGGAATGACTCGCCGGAGCCCTTGCCGATCAGAGTTTTGACGTTGACATCGGTTTTCAGATTCATCTGAACTCCACCGGTCCACATCACAACGGCCTGGGGGTCGGCAAATGTCGGGGCGGTTGTTACGTCCAGCACCACGGGTGG
>JBEGMF010000049.1:0-6249 GCA_041183205.1 Actinomycetota bacterium
GTTGATGTCTTGGAACAGATGGGCGCTCAGGTAGAAAAAGGCGACTACTCAATCACGGTTCGCAATCAAAAACGTGACGATGAGCAACGTGACAATGAGATACGCGGCATTGATGTTGATCTTGCTGATCTTTCTGATACCGCGCAAACATTGGCTGCGGTGGCTGTTTTCGCTAACGGCCAAACTCGAATTAGCGGTATTGGTTTCATTCGCAAAAAGGAAACGGATCGCATAGGCGCGGTTGTTACCGAATTGCAGCGTCTCGGCGTTCAGGCCGCCAGCGAAGATGACGGCATGGTGATTAACGGCGGACCAATCAATGCGGCAGAAATTGAGACGTATCAAGATCACCGCATGGCGATGTCATTTTCGGTCATTGGTGCTGGTGCCGAAGGCGTGACGATTCTCAATCCCGAATGTGTGGCCAAGACCTATCCCACGTTTTTTGAAGACTTTGAAAATGTGCGTCAACAATCAAAGGCCGAGAAAGTAAATGTCATTGCCATTGATGGCCCGGCGGGTTCCGGTAAATCAACGGTTGCGCGCGCCGTTAGTGATGCCACCAAACTTTCTTATCTTGATACCGGTGCGATGTACCGATCAGTGGCTTGGGTGTGCCTGCAACAAGGCATCGATATGCAAAACGCGGCGGCAGTGGCCGAGGCCGCACATGCCATGGATTTACAGATGCATGAAAACGGCACGGTGATGGCCAATGGAACAGACGTCACCGCCGCAATCCGCACTGATGAAGTGAATGCGGCGGTAAGCATTGTGGCTGCCATCACCGAAGTGCGCGCCGAGATGCGTCGTCGTCAACGCCAATGGGCCTTCACTCATGGCGGGGGAGTCATGGAAGGACGCGATATCGGTTCTGTGGTCTTTGCCGATGCGCGTCTCAAGGTGTATTTAGATGCGCGCCCCGAAGTGCGCGCCGCAAGACGATCGGCCGAGACACAAGGCGTCGTGGAAAAAGTTCAAGAATCACTTTTGCGACGCGATGAAATGGATTCCACTCGTGCCGCTGATCCGTTGCGTGTTTCCGATGACGCCGTCGTCATCGATACCAGCGATATGACTATCGTTGAAGTGGTCGAGACAATCGTTGATTTATACCGCCAGAGATCCTCATGACTGATGAGCTTTACATTCCTTCTGGACACGAAAAGGGTGAAGAACTCACTCGTATCCAGCGTTATACGTACAGTTTCTTTCGCGCTCTCATCGAACTTTTTTGCCGTTTGTATTTCCGCTTAGAAGTAAAAGGTCGAGAGAACATTCCTTCCAGCGGCGCGTTCATCGTTTCGCCCATTCATCGTTCGTATCTTGATACGCCGGTATTGGGCGCTATGACGAATAAACGCATGCGATATATGGGCAAAGAATCGCTTTGGACAAACAAACCACTGGGTTGGTTTCTCACCACCGTTGGCGGATTTCCGGTGCAACGTGGCACTGCCGATCGTGAAGCGTTGAACGCGGCCCTCACCGTTGTGCAACGCGGTGAACCGTTGGTGATGTTTCCCGAAGGCACGCGTCAATCGGGTCCGGTTATTTGTGATGTGTTTGATGGTCCGGCCTATGTGTCATGCCGTACCGGCGCGCCGATTTTGCCCGTGGGCTTAGGCGGCACTGAATCAGCAATGCCGAAGGGTAAGAAGTTCATTCGTCCGGTGAAAATGGTGATCATCATCGGTGAGCCCATTTATCCGCCGCCTAAATCTGAATCGGGTCGAGTTTCTCGTCGTGCAGTGCGAGAGTTAACCGAACAACTTTCAGCGGCGATTCAAGATCGTTTCGACGAGGCTCAATTGCGGGTGGGGAAGCCCAACCAGCATTAACGGTTTCTTCAACCATTCGCAGGGCTGAATCGCAAACGACCAATGGACGCGTTGTAGTCTTGGCGAAATCACCGGGGGGAACGATGGCAAAAATGGGCGTTAGCGATGGAATCGCCGCAGTTGATGCGATGACCGAAGTGGTATTGGCTGAAGCCGCCAATTGCGAAAAAGAACGCACACTCACTGCGCCTGTAGTGGAAGCCATGTGGGACACCGGCTTGATGTCGTTTATGAATCCCGCTGAAGCCGGCGGTAAAGAGCCGACCTTTGCCGAGATGATCGATGTTTGGGAAATGATGGCCTATCTCGATGGCTCGTTTGGTTGGATCGGAATTGCCAACCTTCCGTCGGCCGCCGCCATGGCGGCGTATTTGCCTGAGGAAGGTTTTGCCGCCACGTTTGGTTCCGCACCGCGAGTGACTATGGGCGGACAGTTCGCTCCTAATGGTCAGGGTGTGCGCGTCGAAGGTGGTTTCCGCGTCAGCGGTTCCTGGAATTTTGGTTCTGGCACCGGTCATAGTGAATTTGTTTGTGCTGGGTTCTTAGGTCTTGACGATGGCAACCTCATGTTTGAAGAAGATGGTGAGATCGCACTTTTCGCCGCGGTGATTCACCGTGATGACATCAATTTCACCGATGGTTGGCATGTTCAAGGTTTACGCGGAACCGGATCATTCGATTACAACGTCACCGATCTTTTCGTTCCCGACTCGCAAGTGATTTCGCTTTTTGAACGTAATCCGCAGCGCGGTTCGTCACCCGTTTTCAAAATGGGATTGATGGCCATTACCGCCGCCGGACATGCGGCGTGGATTTTGGGTGTAGCCAAATCAATGCTCGATGACGTGAAAGAACTTTCGGCCACCAAAGCGCGTATGGGCGATATGTCGACCTTGGCGCACCGCACCTCTTTCCAACATGGCTATGCCCATCATTTAGGAATGTGGCGCGCCGCCGATTTGTTGGTGCGCGACACATTCACCGGTGTCGAACAAGCAATCGCCAATGGCGAGGAACTCACACCGTTAATGCGGGCTGATATGCGCATTGCGGCCACCTATGCCACCGAAGCCAGTCGTGAAATTGCGCAGTGGGCTCATTTGGCTGCGGGCACAACGGCAATTCGTGAAGGATCACGTTTGGAGCGCGCTTTCCGTGATGTTTACACCGGAACACAACACGCCTTCATCAACGAAAAGACCTACATCGAATCAGCGCAGGTTCATCTCGGATTAGTAGAAAACCACCGCGGTCTGTAAAGCAACCGCAGTAATGGTGCGGCGAAAATTATGCGCCCGCGGTGAGCCTGCGAATTAACGGAATGAAATGTTCGAGAGGCAACGTGTCGTAGTTGTCGTCGAACGCAATTTGATCCCATTCATCGGCGAACTGTGCGGCCAAAGCAAACTGCTCAGGAGTCAACGTTTCGCGATGTTGTTCGCGGGCATCAGGGTCGCCGCCAAAGTGGTGGTAGTAGTGCTTGCCCTGGAAATCTTGATGAACGCGAATCATTTGGTAAACGTCTTCACGCACATAAGGACGAATCATTTCGGCGGCAATCGCACCATGATTGGTGACAGTGATGGCCTTTCCGGCATCGTGCATAAGCGAAGCGAAGACAACTTCTTCATCGGCGCCAGCACGTTCGGCCAGCGTGGCTGTTTGTAAACAGTGGGTGAGTTGATCGCAGTTAAAGCCGTCAGTGATTTCGGCTAACGACTCAAGCAGCATGATCATGCGATCGCCAACGCGATCACGATTAGCAAAATGTTGCGAACCGATATGAAGCCATTGCTCTTGGGTGGACTCGTCCATGCGAGTGAAACTCGTTGTCATGGCTCTATTTTGTCGCGTTTAGCCGCCGATAGTGAGTTGGATGCCCAAAAACACCGCCACGACGGCGGCAACGAGGCTGACTGCTCCGCCAATGGCCAAGGCAGGCTTGGAAGTTCCCGCAGCGTGGACGATGGCGGCGATGGCGGTGGCCGCCACCATAAGCATCTTCACGCCGAAGGTGGCGTTCCAACTCGTTCCTTTATCGCCCGGATTTTCGGCCAACAAACTCCAGATGCCGGTGACGATCAGCACCGCAAACGCGGCCCAGGCCAATTGATTGAATTTTTTGGCCGCCAGTTTGGGCGCGTCATTACCAACGCCGCGCAGCACCGGCAGTAAACCCAAAAGAACAAGTTGACCGCCCACCCATACGGTGGCGGCCATGACATGTAAGAACAAACGAATTGACTCAGCCGTAATAGGAATCATGAGTTCTTAACTTAGCGAAGCCAAAACATCACTGGCGTGAACATCTCGATCACTGAGGGCCTGACGACGCGAGAGCGATCCACCTAAAAGGAAAGTGGCGGCTGCATCGGTAGCAGCAATGAGATCACGCAAATTGCGCGGGGGAGGGAAGTATTCATCTTCTTCGGTGACGCGCACTTCTTCAACGCCATCTTTCGGATTGAGTTTGGCGATAACGGCTTCGACTAACTCTTCTGGAGCAGAAGCACCCGCCGTTACACCCACAACTCCGTGTAAATCATCGGGCAATTCCTCGGCGCTGTTCACCCGAAAAACTTGCGAGCATCCTGATTGACGAGCCAAAGATTCGAGTGCACGCGTATTGGATGAATTGGCCGAGCCGATAACAACAACAGCATCGCATTGCGGTGCGATTTCCAAAAGCGCCGACTGACGATTGGTAGTGGCAAAACACAGATCGCTACGTCCCGGCACCCACATTTCTGGAAAGCGTTCTTTCGTGGCGTCTAAAACATCAGCCCAATCACGATGACTAAGCGTGGTTTGAGCAAGCAATGCAACGGGTTCGGTGAAGGTGGGAAGTTGAGCAACTTCTTCAACTGATTCGACGCGATGAATGTTGTCCGGAGCAACGGCCATTGTGCCGACTGCTTCTTCGTGACCTTCATGACCGACATAAACAATTTGATAACCCTTACCAGCGCGCACCTTCACTTCATGATGCACTTTGGTGACCAAAGGACAGACAGCATCAACCACATAACCGCCGTTGTCTTTTGCGGCTTGCACAACTTCTGGTGCCGAGCCATGGGCGCTCAACATGATGGGGCGGCCCGGTGGCACTTCAGAAATATCGTCAACAAACACGACGCCTAAATCGCGGAAACGATTCACAACACGTTGATTGTGAACGATCTCGTGATAGCAGTAGACGGGTGCATCGAATGATCGCACCATCCACGCCAACGCTTTAATGGCCATTTCCACACCAGCGCAGAAACCGCGCGGGGCGGCCAACAACACCTTGTCAACGCCATGAGAAGTGGGGGAGGAAGCGCTCGACGACATAGCCCCCACGTTATCGGCGGTAGCCTTTAGTTATGTCTGCACCGCGAGTCGTAAGCGTCGCGCCGGCGTCGCCCGCAGCCAACGCGGGGATCGCGCCTGGCGATGAGATCCTCCGTATTAATGGAACGATCCCTCGCGATGTCATTTCCTACCGCCTTTTGGTCGATGAGGCTGACCCGCAAATTGATCTTCTGCGGGGCGGAATGGAACTCACCGTCGAAGTGGAAAAGAACGAAGGCGAGGCCCTCGGGCTGGAAGTTCATTCGGCGGTTTTCGATCAGATTCGCACCTGCGATAACCATTGCGAGTTTTGCTTTATCTATCAATTGCCACCCGGATTACGTAAAAGCCTGTATCTGAAAGACGACGATTACCGCTTGTCGTTTCTTTACGGCAACTTCACCACGCTGACTCGATTTACCGAATCGGACTTCGAGCGGGTCGTCTCCGAAGGTTTAAGCCCGCTGCATGTATCTATCCATGCCACTGATCCCGAATTGCGCACTGAGATGTTGCGCAATCGACGCGGGGCTACCAGTTTGCGTTGGTTGCGCGCGTTGCTCGATCACGGAATCGAAATTCACGGACAAATCGTGGTGTGTCCTGAACGTAACGACGGCGAGTTACTCGATCAAACATTGGCGGGCATTCTTGATGAATTCACCGATTTAGCCTCGGTGTGTGTTGTGCCCTTAGGCGTGAGTAAATATTCAACTGAACCAGCCATGCGGGAACACACGAAAGCCGAAGCGGATTATGTCGTTGATGTTGTAGAGAAATGGCAAAAGGTTTTTCACTCACTCTTAGGTCGACGTGTTGTCTTTGCCGCCGATGAGTATTACTTGATGGCTGATCGACCATTCCCCGAACCAAGCGAATACGAAGATTTTCTGATGCATGAAGATGGCGTTGGCATGGCGCGCACCTTCGAACGTGAATTTAAAGGTGAGGTTGAACAACCAAGAGGTGTGGCCACCGGTTTCTTTGCCTGGGTTGAAGGCGCACCGGCTGATGGTTATCGAGCGCCAAGGACCGACGGAACAATTCAGTTACGTCCCCGCAAAAACGCGCCCAT
>JBEGMF010000050.1:0-18745 GCA_041183205.1 Actinomycetota bacterium
AGGAAGTAGGCATCGGTTCCTGGTCGAATAGGAAGCCATTCATCTGAATGTTGCGCGGTTTTTGTATTGCGAGGATCAACCGTCACAATTTTTCCGCCACGTTGTTGAATGCGTTCCATACGGCCACTGAAATCTGGGGCCGTGCACAAACTTCCGTTTGATTCATAGGGGTTTGCGCCCAGCATCAATAAGTAATTGGTGTGATCTAAATCTGGAACCGGAATAGCCAGTGGATTACCAAAAAGAAAACCGCTAGAAACATGTTTCGGCATCTGGTCAACCGTTGATGCCGAAAACACATTGGTTGAACCGATCGCACGAATGAGTGGGCCATTAAAGATGGTGGGGCCCAATGAATGAATTGAAGGATTGCCCATGTACACGCCAATGGCATCGCGGCCATGAGTGGCGATGATGTCGCCCATCCGATCTTGGATGTAATCAAATGCTTCATCCCACGAGACCTCGCGCCACGTTGAAGTGGCGGGATCGTCTCCGGTGCGGATTAACGGAACCCGCAGGCGGTCGGGGTCGTCGTGTAAGCGGTGTAAGGCCGAACCCTTTGGGCAAATGAAACCTTGCGAAAACGTGTTTTGTTTATCGCCGCGAATGCGCACGACTGCGTCATCACGCAGCGTGAGTTCTAATCCGCAGGTTGCTTCACACAGTGGGCAAGAGCGGTAGTGAACCTTTTCCTCGGTCATTTCCCACTCCTTTTTTATTGATTTATCTGTTGCTCATCGGTACGTAGTCGCGAACTTCCGAACCGGTGTAGAGCTGACGTGGGCGAGCGATGCGGGTGTTTTGCTCAAGCATCTCTTGCCAATGCGCCAACCATCCCGACACACGGGGAATTGCAAACAGCACTGTGTACATATCCCGCGGGAATCCCATGGCTTGGTAGATGAGGCCGGAGTAAAAATCCACATTTGGATAGAGACGTCGGCTCACGAAGTAATCGTCGGCCAACGCAACTTCTTCGAGTTTGAGAGCAATGTCCAGCAATTCGTTTTTGCCGGTTACTTCAAACACGTCATAAGCGATGCGCTTAATGATCTTGGCCCGAGGATCGTAATTTTTGTAGACGCGGTGACCGAACCCTTGCAGTTTGCCTTTGCCTTCTTTTACGGCAGCAATGAATGGTTCAACCTGATCAAGAGTTTTGATTTCGGTCAACATGCGAATGACGGCTTCGTTTGCTCCACCATGTCGCGGTCCATAAAGAGCAGCAGCGGCTGCAGCGGCCGCGCTGTATGGATCTGCATGAGCTGAACCAACTACGCGCATGGCGGTGGTTGAGCAGTTCTGTTCGTGGTCGGCATGCAAGATGAACAACACATCAAGCGCACGCGACAACACGGGATCGGCTTCATAGGTTGGCTCGGCAACCTTCCACATCATGGAAAGGAAGTTCGAGGTGAAGTCGAGCGCATTGTTCGGATAAACGAACGGCATACCAACACTGTGGCGATGTGCACCGGCAGCAATGGTTGGCATCTTGGCGATCAAACGAATGATCTGTCGTTGACGTACTTCGGGATCGTCAATGTTTTTGGCGTCTGGATAGAACGTGGAAAGGGCAGCCAATGTTGAAACGAGAATGCCCATGGGATGCGCGTCGTGATGGAAGCCTTCCATGAAACGCTTGCGCACATTTTCGTGAATGAACGTGTGATAGGTGACGTTGTGCACCCATTCGTCGTATTGCTGCTTATTCGGAAGTTCGCCATGAATGAGTAAGTAGGCAACTTCTAAGTAGGTGGAATTTTCGGCCAGTTGTTCGATGGGATATCCGCGGTATCGCAAAATGCCCGCTTCACCATCGAGTTCTGTGATTGAACTTGCCGCTGCGGCGGTTACGCCAAATGACGGATCAAAAAACCAAACACCGGGCATTAACTTCGACCATGCCGTGGCGTCGACGCCACCATTCACGATCGGGATCTCTACCGATTCCCCGGTGCGGTTATCAGTGATCGTTACGCTTTCTGCCACTACAACTCCTGACGCTGAAATTTGGATCCCGTCCGCAGCCTAGTGGCATAACAACCGAACCCGTCACAGAGGAGTGTTGTCGTGTGACCGAGGCATCAAGGTTTCTCGTTTGTCGTCGAGAACCTTGAGGGCAGCGGCCAATTCATGGCGGGTCGCCGACGGTTCGATGACGGCATCAATGAATCCACGATCGGCGGCAATGTAGGGGTTGAGAAGTCGAGCGTCGTAGGCGGCTTCCAATTCGGCTCGCTCTTCGTCGCTGATACCGCGGTGAAGAATTTCTACCGCGCCCTTTGCACCCATCACGGCGATTTCGGCCGTTGGCCATGCCAGCGCAATGTCATTACCCATCCGCTTTGAATCCATGACGATGTAGGCACCGCCATACGACTTGCGCAATGTGACGTTGACTCGGGGCACTGTGGCGCGCGCGTATGCAAATGCCATTTGTGCGCCATGGCGAATCATGCCGCGCCATTCGAGATCTTTACCCGGATAGAAACCGGGCGTATCCACGAGGGTGACAAGTGGAATGTTGAATGCATCGCAGAACGCAACAAAGCGGGCGCCTTTTTGCGAGCCGGGAATGTCGAGTGTGCCGGCCAAAGCGCAAGGTTGATTGGCCACAAAGCCAACGGGGTTGCCATCGATACTGGCGAACGCTGTGACCAAGTTGGGTGCCCATTGCGCTTTGATTTCGACGTACATGTTGTCGTCAGAAACGGCTTCAATCACTGTGCGAATGTCATACGAGCCGGTGGGTGTCGCCGGAATAACCGCGCCGGCTTCGGGTGTGGGACGAGAAGGATCGTCATCGGTAACAATGCGCGGCGGGCGTTCGTCGTTATGCGACGGAAGAAAATCAAAAAGTGTGGCTACCCATTCGCGTGCTTGTTCAATATCGCTCACCACTGCAGATGCCACACCAGAAGTGCGGGCATGAGTGCCGGCGCCACCTAAATCCATTTTGTCAATCGGCACACCGGTGAATTCGGTGACCATATGCGGGCCACTTACGAATGCATAAGCGCGTTCGGTGAGCACGGCAAAATCGCAAAGTCCCAACAAAAGTGCGGGACCAGAAACTGCCGGTCCGTCAACGACGATGATCGTAGGAACAATGCCTGAGCATGCACTTAACGCTTTCGCCGCTTGACCCCAACCGTGCAACGCAGCCAAACCTTCAGTGATATCGGCACCGGTTGATGAAAGTTCAACGACAACCGGTAAACGTTCGGCTAACGCAGTTTTTGCTGCATTGGCGATGCTTTCTCCATCACGCGGTGAAAGCGCGCCACCTTTTGTGTTTTCTGCATCACCACCAACGCGCACGCGCACAACTCGGCGCGGTCCGTTGGATGTTTCGATTTCGTCGATGTCGGCATGAACAACGCCCGGCACCATGGCCCGTAGTTCCACGACGCGACCATTGGTGGAAGGTTGGCGAAGCGGTGCGGGAAGAGGTGGTGTCATCGGTCAGTTACGTGGTGTGGGTGAATACCCGGTTGGTCAGCTGCTCGTTCAGTAATCACCATGCGAAGCATTTCTCGCAAGGCAATTGCTGGTGCTGACAGTAACGCTTGCCGACGGGTTCCGATGCCGACTGTGCGTCCGGGCAAACCTTCCACTGGAACGACATGCCATCCCAAGCCCGGACGATTCGAAACCGCACTGGCCGGCAAGATGGCGGCGCCGAAACCTTCGAAGGCTAAAGAGGCCACGAGGCGAGTGCCATCAACCTCGGCAGCAATGCCCAAGGTGTAGCCGTTATCTTCAAAAAGTCGTTCTAATTGGGCGCGAAATGGTCGGCCACTCGGTTCGACAATTAAAGGAACCCCATCGAGATCTGCCAATGTGATGTAACGCACGCGGGCTAACGGATGAGTTAGGGGAGCGGCGAGCAAGCGATCTTCGGTGAAAAGTGGTGAGGTCACCACATTGGGATCGTTGGTTGGAATGGTGAGCACAGCCAGATCGATGGCACCACTGTTGAGTTGCAACACCAACGACGCAGTTGTTGCATCGAGTACTTCGACGGTGACACGTGGATGCCGTTCGTTCATCGCCGTAATCAGTCGGGGGACAAGCCAGCGAGCGGTAGTGCCAATCAGCCCAATTCGCACGGTGCCAGTTACTTCGGTGCGGCTCGACTGCACGTCAGCGGCGATGGCATTGAGTTCAGACTGGATCCGCCGCGTGCGCTCAATAACCACGCGTCCTTCGGCTGTGGGTTGCCCTGTGGATCGATCGATGAGTTCGACGCCTAGTTCCTTCTCGAGACGGGCCACATGGCCTGAGACGTTCGACTGGACGGTATGGAGGGCTTTAGCCGCCGCAGTGAAGGAACCGTGGTCGGCCACGGCAGCGAGATAGGAGAGTTGGCGGAGATCCATCACTAAAAATGATGCCACATATCTCAACTAACAGTTGGACTGATGGGTAACTTACGGGCATACTTAGTGTACAACAACGTCGAAAGGCATGGATCCCCCTCCTGACTTTCGTTGAAGGTGTAGAGACCTCCCCCCGGTTTCCACCTTCGTTTCCGAAGCCGACTCCCCCCCGAGTCGGCTTCGGCTGTTTTTGTCCCACGTAACTGCGGTGTTGTCTAGGTTGCGGGAATGGATCGACCACCGGTCATTATCGAAGCGGCAATTAACGGGACACGTACAAAAGATTTCAATCCGCATGTTCCGATTACAAAAGAAGAAATTGCTAACGATGCACTTTCTGTTTTGGCCGCCGGTGCATCAATTGTTCATCATCACATTTCGGTTTTTGGTGAACCGCAAAAAGTCGCCGATGAATACGAAGCGATTTGGGATTTGGTGTTAGCGGAACGTCCCGATGCGTTGTTGTATCCAACGGCGAACATTGTCAATGGACAACTTGATTTCACGCATCTTCATCTTTTGGCGCGAAGCGGGAAAATGAAAGTCACCTTTAGCGATCCGGGTTCGGTGAATTTAGGTGGGCTCGACGCCGAAGGATTACCGGTTGGCGGTTACGTCTACCAAAACAGTTTCGATAGCGTGCGGGCGCAATTTCAACAATGCAGTGATGACCGCGTCGGACCAAGTCTGGCGATTTATGAACCCGGATTTCTACGCGCCGCTATTGCTTATTGGCGAGCAGGAAAACTGCCGGCCGGAACAATGGCCAAGTTTTATTTGGCCAATGATGTCGGTTACTTAGGTGCGCCATTTGGTTTGCCGCCAACAAAAGCGGCATTGCAGGTGTACATCGACATGATCGCCGACACACAAATTCCTTGGGCCGTTTCTGTTGTAGGTGGCGATCCGGTAGAAACCGGATTAGCGCGCTATGCCATTGAACGCGGCGGACATATGCATATTGGTTTGGAATTTTTCGGTGGCGCGCGTCAGCCCACGAATACCGAATTGACAAATGAGGCAGTGGCGCTATGTGCGCAGATGGGCGTGGAAGTGGCCACAACGCATCAAGCCGCAGCAATTTTGCAATTGCCGCGGCTTGATGAAATGTAAAACGCTGTTTTTAGTTTTGGCGTTGACGAATGATGTTGAGCGCACCGCCGGCTTTGAACCAACCGATTTGTTCGTCATTCATTGTGTGTAACGCTTCAAAGTCGATGACCGAACCATCAGGCTTCACAATCTGACATTTCACTGGAACATCGGGTGTGAGGTTGGCCAAGCCCGTGATGGAGATGCGATCGTCTTCACCAATTTGGTCGTACACCGATGGATCAGCGAAGGTCAGCGGAAGCACGCCTTGCTTTTTCAAATTCGTCTCGTGGATACGAGCAAATGAACGAGTGAGCACAGCCACCGCTCCACGGAATCGTGGTTCCATCGCTGCGTGTTCACGTGATGAACCTTCGCCGTAGTTTTCGTCGCCGATAGCAATCCACGGTTGTTTTGCTTCGTGGTAATGCTTGGCGATATCGGGATACGACTTTGTAGTTCCGTCGAGTTGATCTTTGCCTTGACCAACTTCGCCAGTGAACGCATTCACCGCACCGATGAACAAGTTGCCGGAAATGTTCTCGAGATGGCCGCGATACTTCAGCCACGGACCGGCGGCGGAAATGTGATCAGTGGTGCACTTTCCTTTGGCCTTCATCAAAATCGGAAGATCTAAGAAATCGTTTCCGTTCCATGCTGCGAACGGTTCGAGAAGCTGTAAACGGTCACTCTCGGGCGAAACCTTGACGACAACTTTCGAACGATCGGCGGGGGGAGCAATAAACATTGATAAGCCCGGATCGAAGCCCTTCGGCGGAAGTTCGATGCCTTCCGGTGTTGGGATCTTGACGCTTTCACCAGCGGCATTCGTTAACGAATCAACCGTCGGATCGAAATCCAAACGTCCAGCCAATGCCATGGCAACCACTGTTTCCGGTGAGGTTACAAAGGCCAACGTGCTTGCCAAGCCATCGTTTCGCTTCGGGAAATTTCGGTTGTATGAGGTAACGATGACATTGTCGTCGCCTTCTTTAACGTCGCTACGCGACCACTGGCCGATACAAGGACCACATGCATTGGCCAATACGGTTGCGCCAATTTGTTCTAAATCAGCGAGCAAGCCATCACGTTCAATGGTGGCGCGTACTTGTTCCGAACCCGGTGTCACTAAGAGCGGTGACTTGGCGGCCAAACCGTTTTGGTGAGCAAAACGAGCAATAGCCGCAGCACGGCTGATGTCTTCATACGAAGAGTTGGTGCACGAGCCAATAAGCGCTGAGGAAATTTCCATCGGCCAGCCCTCTTTTTGTGCTTCATCACCAAGTTCGCTGACCTTGCGTGCGCGGTCTGGGGTGTGTGGGCCGTTGATTAATGGCTTGAGTTCAGAAAGATCGATTTCAATTACTTCGTCGAAGTAGTTGCCTGGGTTGGCTAACACGTCATCATCAGCGCGTAAGTGTTCAGCCACCGCATCACAAGCCGCGGCAACATCAGCGCGACCAGTCGAAACTAAATAGCGCGACATCGCGGCGTCGTAACCAAATAAAGAAGTAGTGGCACCGATTTCGGCACCCATATTGCAGATGGTTGCTTTGCCCGTGCAGGAAATTGATTCAGCGCCGGGACCGAAATATTCGACAATGGCGCCGGTGCCGCCCTTTACGGTGAGGATGCGAGCAACTTCCAAGATGACATCTTTCGGCGCTGACCAGCCCGAAAGTTTGCCGGTCAAATGCACACCAATAAGTTTTGGCCAACGCACATTGAACGGATAGCCGGTCATTACGTCGACGGCGTCGGCACCACCAACACCAATGGCGATCATGCCGAGACCGCCAGCATTGGGTGTATGCGAATCGGTGCCGATCATCATTCCGCCTGGGAATGCGTATTGCTCGAGCACAACTTGGTGGATGATGCCCGAACCCGGACGCCAAAAACCGATTCCATATTTCGCCGAAACTGATTCGAGAAAGTCGTACACCTCAGCATTGGTGTCTTCGGCAGTTAAAAGATCAACGCGCGCGTTGCTCTTAGCTTGAATTAAGTGATCGCAATGAACAGTTGATGGAACTGCGGCTTCATCGAGACCGGCAGTCATGAATTGTAAAAGCGCCATTTGCGCAGTGGCATCTTGCATGGCAACACGATCGGGATCGAGATCGGCATAGGAGCGGCCGCGTTCGAGTTCTTGATTTTCAGGATCGCGTAAATGGTTGATGAGAACTTTCTCAGCAAAGGTCAGCGAACGACCAAGACGTTGGCGGCCAAGTTCTACTCGTCCGGGAAGGCGACCATAAACATTGTTGATGAGTTCAATCGGGGTAGTTGCTGCGACCGACATTGCGAGCCTTTCTTTGGCGAATCAGGGACAGTTTAGAAGACGGAATTTGAGTGAATTTCTGCTGATGCTCTAGGTGCGATTGATGGGCTCAATCGTTATGGGGGAAACATCGGTGCCGAAAAAACCATTGGTATTCATAAGCACGTAAATAGCGAACAGAATCCAGAGAATCGCTCCGATTGCCCCCAAAATGATGCCCGCAAGTGCGATGCCATCGCCGGTGATCCAACCGTTTGACTGGCGAATATCTCGTCGACCAAGAAATCCGAACACCACCGCCAGCGGGCCACAGATAAATCCGGCGCAAAAGACGCCGGTGATTCCAAGCACTAACGCAGAGATTGCCAATGCCGAAGGTCGAGGTTGCGAGATGACTTGCCAAACCAATCGGCCCTCATCGTCATAGACCCACCGACCAAATCGATCCGGGGGTGGGTTTGACGGAGTTTCTCCCCAAGAATTTGTCATCGCTCGATCACGATATCGGTGAAACGAACCAGTCCCACGCCAATCAGAAGAGCGATGACAACGACAACGACATCAACGACCGATGGCGAAACTGGCTTTGTTGCCAGAAGTGATGTTGCGGCTAAGACAAAAAATAAAACGTTCCGAACAATGGTGCTTGGCCCTAATGGTGCGTTGCCGATCGCGCCGAAGCATGCACAAGGCGCGCGCACTCCTTTGCGTAGACGTCCAACGAGGAAAGTGGTGAAAAAAGCCAAGGTCACCATCGCGGCGATTGCGCCGACTGCAGGAACGATGATCAACAGAGCAGTGATTGCGATTTCGGCAAAAGGGACAATGCGGGCGAAAAATTCAGGATGGCGCAAACCAAGGTCATCAAATTCCTGCGCTGTCTTATTGATATTGCGCAACTTGGCTAAGGCGGCAACGAGAAAAATAATGGCGGTGGCGACGGCGGCTGCATATCCAATTCCCGCTGCGCTCATCGTTCCATTGTGCCACCCCCTAAAGTCGCTGCATGCGCCGACGCTTAGGAATAGCCCTTCTCCTTTGTGCGCTTTTGCTCCCGGCCTGTTCGCGTTCGACTGATTCGGCGAAAAACACTTACCCAATTCAACAAATCGCGAGTTCAAAGTTTCCCGTCGGCATCACGTCAATCTCAGTAATCGATACTCAACGCGCCACGCCGGCCAACAAGTGGCAACAAGGCGCGCCTAACCGCGAAATTGAATTGCGCATTTGGTACCCGGCGGTTGCTCCGTCGCAGGATCAAGCGAAAGACGATGACTTTTCATCGGTCACCGATGGAACTCCAATGTTTTTGGCTCCGCCCGCAGCGGGTGAAGGGCCGTTCAAAGTGATTTTGTTTGCGCATGGTTTAGGTGCAACTCCGGCGGATTATGGCGACTTATTAGCAGCATGGGCTTCAGTGGGATTTGTTGTGGTGGCACCGCGCTTTCCTCTTTCAAGTGGTGAATCACCCGGACAACCGGATGCAAACGATGTTGTGAATCAACCCGGTGACATTGCTTTTGTTCTTTCAGAACTACAACGTTTGTCATCTTCGCCTGATGGACGAGAGATAACGGGGCTTTTGGATTTATCCAGCGTTGGGATTTCTGGGCATTCGTTAGGAGGAATGACAACGGTCGGCTCCACGGCTGCGAATTGTTGTCGGTTAAAGAACTTCGATGCCGCCATGGTGATTGCGGGATCAGCACAGTTCTTTCCGGCAAATAACATGACGTGGTCGGAAACGCCGCCGTTGATGGTCGTGCACGGAAAGAAAGACGCCGTGGTGTCGTATGAGGCGGGCAAAAGTGTTTATGACAATGCGGCGACACCGAAATATTTGGTGACGCTGCAAAACGGCGATCACAGTTCGTTTTTAATTCGCAGCGATCCCGCGTTTTTGGCACTTGCCAAAACAACAATTGATTTCTGGCTTGGTTATCTAAACGGCGACAATGCTGCCCGCAACGCAATTGCCACCAATGCCAACCCACCCAAAGTGGTCATCGAAGCGTCGTTGTAAGCGCTTGCCCAATTAGAAGTTGGGCCAACGACGACGTTGTGTTTTGTCGCCTTTATTTTGCGCCCACTTACGTCGCCATGCGCCGGAAGATGGACCGGCAAGCGATGGTGTTTCACCACGGGCTTGTTGTAAACGCGCTTGCCACCAATCGCTTGATGTTTCGTCGGCCAATGTCGAAACCGCTTGCTGGATTCGTTTCGCAAATGTTTTGGTGTCTTCGCCTTCTTCAGCCATTAATGGTGTGCCGAAAACAACAAACGTTGGGCTGGGCTTCGGAAAGGAACGACCCTTGGGGAGAACTTTGTTTGTGCCTTGAATGTAAACCGGAACAACGCTGACATTGGCATGCGCAGAAAGAAATGCAGCACCGGCAGTGAACGGGCGCGCCCAACCATCGGGAGAGCGTGCACCTTCCGGGAAGATGAGCATGCTCCATCCATCTTTCAAAAGTTCGATGGATTGATCAATGGCTTTACGAGAAATGCGCTGACGTTCAACCGGAATGGCGCCGATGATGAGCGCTGAGAGTCGAGAGGTAAGGGGATTTGTAAACCAATAATCAGCCGCCGCACCGATGAACAAACGATTCCGCCACGGTTCAGGAATAGCCGTCATCATGAGCGGAGTGTCGGCGTGGCTGTGATGATTAGCGGCGAAAATCACTGCTCCGTCAACATCACGTAAACGATCAGTGCCGACGATGGTGGGCGATCCAAATAAGTTCACCACCGGGCGCATCACGCCCATCATCACCATTAAGCGGAAGAGTCGCGCCGGATAGGTGCGCGCCCATTTGGTGTCGTAGTTCGCGCCGACATTTTTTTCTTTGGCGGGTTTTTCTACGCCCGCTGGAACGGGAGGAGTGCGAACAACCGCTGTCATTTTTGCGGCCGATTTCGCGCCGCGACCAACGCCAGAAAAAATCCGGTTCACCGGAAGTTTCCGTTTTAGTTCCATCGCTTGTTTGCGGGAGATCGGCATTGGGCTCATGGCGATTACCTACGACACATCGGCCATCAAGATGGGCGGGTTATGAATATGAGTAATGGTTGCGTCACGACCAACAACGTCGCTGGCCATTTCTAATGCATCTTGCAGTGTGGAAGCCGGTTTAAAACCAAGTCGACGCACAGCACGAACGTCGCCGCCAACCACAATTACTTGACCAACATGCTGCAACGCATGGGCGCACCAGTACCACATATAGAACGGGTGAACGCCGTGATAGGCGTACGAGGTGCGATAGAGATGTCGATACCACTCGTCTTCGGCAAACGACTTTTCAAATTCTTGTTCCATGCGCACCGGATCATGCGTGACAGAAAGAACTTGATCGAAAAAGTCGATATACGACGGGTGATGAACGGGATGGAATTCCCATGGGGTGGGGTGGCTCATGATGACGACGCCACCTTCTCGCACCGGCGGTTTACCTCGATAAAGGTTGAAGAAATATCCCAAACCTAAACACGCAACCAAAATGGGATTGAGAACTGAATTGACGTTGTACGGACTGATGTACGGCAAGCCCATGGTGAGGATGTCGGTTTGTCCTTCAACCGCAACGAGATGTTGTTTATAAACATTCTCAGTGGTGATTTTGTGTACCGCTTCAACTTCGCCGGCTTGAACGGATGTCATGGCATGGGGTGCCTGCCATGAATTGAAAATCGATCGGCGTGCACGTTGCGGCATGCGATCAAGCGCCGCTTTCATCGTTGCCATCGTGGCCCGATCTTTCAGCGACCATTCCCATTCGCGTTTTTGCAGAACAGAAAGTGGACCTTCAGTGCCGAACACGTTGTTGTTCATCGTGGTTTCGATCTGGAAAACCTTCACACCGGAATCGCGCAAAACTTTGCCCATTCGCCAGTTGGCCGAATGCAGTTCCGACTTGTGCTGATCCATAAACGATTTCGAATGACGCATCGTTTTTGGATTGTGGTGATGGCGCAATGAACGATAAGAAGCCAGACCGGTGGCCGTTGATTTCCAGCCGCCATCCATCGAAACCAAATTGATGTTCACATAAACGATGAGATCGCTAGTAGCAGCGCGTTTATTGATTTCAACTTCTTCGCCTTTTTCGGTTTCACCGATGAAAAGAAGGTTGTCGGGATCTTCAGCATCGTGGTTAATCAAAAGTCCATGTGGAGCAAAGGCTTCATACACACGATCGCCCACGGCATGTCGCAATTCATCTTCGGTCATGCGGCGATGCAGCGCTAAGGCGGCAATCAACATGACATCGTCAACGCCGGCTTCAGCGGCGAGATCCAATACCGCTTCGATGACGCGCTGGCGAATATCAGGACGCTGCATTGGGGGGAGTGGTAACGAAATATCGTCGAACGCAATTGTGAGTTTCATGCCCGGTTTCAGCAGCGCGCGCAACGGCTCACTGTCACCAATCGGGTTATCAAGTGCATGGCGAATTGCGGCGTCGGGGTTCTTCAGCGCTTCAATCGGTTCAGCCGGATAAATAACGCGTGAACGGCCGGCGGGCAGACGCTCAAGACGGAATCCTTCACCATGATGGAAAAGAATCGGTGGTGTCGAGCGATCGACATCAAGCACGAATCCTGGTCTAGGCACGATCTCGTTCCTTTTCATTGCGGAGGTCAAAAGCAATACGAACAGCGCCTCGTGCACCGGCTTCCGCAGCATGCATGATGGCGTCTTCATAACGGGCAAGCGGATACATCGCCGATACGCATCGACCTAAATCCGCTTTTTCTACAAGTTCAAATGCCAAATCGAATGTACGGCGGCGCGTTCCATCAGGAAGAGTTTCAGTGCCATACGCATAGGCGCCGGCTAATTCGATTTCCCGTTGCCAAAGTCCAGTGAGGTCAACATGAACATGGCCGGGCATACCCACCATCGTGATGCGACCTTTGGGACGCACAACACGTAACGCATCGGCAATCGATTGTTCGGAACCAACGCAATCAATGACATGGTCGGCACCACCGGTTAAGCGAATGATGTCGCCATCACCGAGTGCAAGCGATCCCGTTAAACGACGCACTTGTCGCTCGATATGTTTCGGATCGACAACATGGTCGGCGCCAAATTTGGATGCGAGTTGTTGTTGGTGCGGATGTTTTGCCACCGCCACCACAGTGCAGTCGCGACCAAATTGTTTTAAAGCGGCGATAGTGAGCAAACCAAGTGCGCCGGCTCCAAGAACGACAACAACATCACCGGTTTGCACATCAGCGCGCAATGCACCATGAATGGCGCAGGCAGTTGGTTCAACCATGACGGCAGCTTCATCAGAAAAATGTGCGGGCACTGCATGTAATTGCGAACTATGCGCCACCATGGCCGTGGACCAACCACCGCCGGTATCGCAACAAAAACCAGATTGCAGTCCCGGTTCGAGTTGACCAAATGCAATGCGTTCGCAATTGCCAAGATCACCGCGTGCGCAGGCATCACAAGTGGGGGAGATGCCGCGAGTGACACAACCTAAAACTGGCTCAACAACGACGCGCCCAGCGGGAACGTCGTCGATGGGTGCAAGTAAGTCGGCCACAATTTCGTGTCCCGGAATAAAGGGAAACGAAACAATTGGTTCGAAGTATCGAGAACTTTGTCCATCAATCGTGGCTAAATCGGAGCCGCAAATTCCTGCCAAGCGGGGGAGGATTTCCGTCCAACCAGGACCGGGTAATTCGAGATCATCAACATTGCGCAACTTAAGTGGGCCAACTTTTGCGCCGCCGCCGGAACGAAAACGCGAAACAACGGTTGCGGCCGCAAAGCGCGGGATATCGCGTTCGAATTGTAAAGCCTTCATACCGAGCCTCCCGGTACGAGCGGATTCGCTAATCCACCTTTACGAGTGCGACGCGGACCCATTGGAATGAGTGCGCGTGGTGCACCTTGTGCTTTATCGAAATGTTCAACGAGCCATCCGCGTTTACGGGCCAATGTGGCCAGTCGCGTTTCGGGATTTACCGCCACCGGAAAACCAACGGCTTCCAGCATTGGTAAATCGCTCGTTGAATCGGCGTAGGCAACGGTCTGGCGTAAATCAAAACCATTGGCCTCGGCGTAATCCATCAAAACTTGCGCCCGTGTTTCACCTGTTGGCGGAACGTTTCGCAGTTCGCCGTCATAACGACCGTTAGTCGATGACATTTCGGCCGCAATGATGTCGTCGAAGAGTGGTTCGAGCGGTTTGACGACAAAATCAAGTGCACCGGTGATTAACACGGTGCGATGACCTGCGCGTTTATGTTCCCGCACTCGGCGAATGGCGGCAGGGAACGACTTGGTGATGATGAGACGGCTAAACATTTCTGCTGCGTCTTCGTCGATCTGCGTTATAGGCGCACCTTCATAACGGCGATAGAACATGCGCAAGAAATCGGTGCGATCTTTTTGATCGAGCGCCAGGAGCGATGGTCCTTCGGCGATCATTTTCATGGCGAAACGAAGACGTTCTGCTTTCGGTAAACGACGTGTTGCCAAAAATGCGTAACTAGCCACCACATTGGAAGCAATCAACGTGTTTTCTAAATCGAAAGCCGCCAATTGGCGTTCCGGAGAAAGCACTTGGTCACGAAGACGGCTTTCGCGCGATTGACCTTGTTTGCCGCCGGGAGTGGTGCGAACACGTGCTTGTTTCACTACTGACGGCAAATGAATTTCGCGTACGAAGTAATCCCATTCAATAACTCGGGGATCAAAGCAGAAATCACGCTGATCGTCGGTTGATTGTTGATCCCATAAGGCAAGCAAACGATCGAGGCCGTACACCGCTTCGCATTCGGCATAAGCGCCGTATAACTCGACATAACCGAGTGCGCGCTCTGCCTCTTCGCGTTTGGCTTCAACCTGTGCACCCCATTCGGCTTGTTTGCCTCGTAGGGGAAGTGCCGCCAAAACGGTTTCGGAACGCTCCAACCATTTCTGTGCGCGTAGAAGTTGTCCTTGCACACGACCGCGTCCGGGGAACGACCACTTCGGAACGATGATCGGTTGACCCTTCGTGTCATAAAGCGGATGTTCGGAGAACCAATCGCTTACCAAATCAACTAAGCGGCGATAACGCAGAGGATTTTGCGAACCCGATGCAACTTGAATGACTTCCGGTTCGGGCTCGGGTCCTTTAGCGGCAACGGCGATGATGGCGGCCGAAACTAAATCGACCGGAATGACATCGACGATGCCTTCGGGAACGCCGGGAAATTCTTTCAGAAGACCGCGTGCATAACTAATGATCACTGGTTCGGCCATGCGGAAACCGCGAATCCAACCTGGTGCCGGCTCGGCTAATGCCGATTCGATAATGGAAGGACGCACGATGCTGATCGGAATAGAACCGCGTGATTCGACCAGCGCGCGTTCACCTAATGCTTTTGTGTAGGCATACGCATCGGGCCATCCAAGAGAAGCAGCACGAGAACGACCGGCTTCGACCATGCGATCGGCAACCCAGCGTCCACGAAGTTGTTCAGTTTTTTCTGCCAAAAGCGGAGTACCAGCGGCGCCTAATTCGCGACGAGCTCCGGCTCGAAATTCTTTGAGTTTTTCGGGTGTACGGCTAAGCGCTTCGGCATCTTGGCGAGCGCGACGAGCGCCATCAACTTCGCTGCGCCAATTGACATCGACAAAGAAATGACTTTCATCAACTAACTGTTCCGGCGCCGCACCGCGATGGTTGCCAGCCACATAACACGTAGAGACGGAGATGAAATGCGGTGTAACACCAATTTCTTGACATAACTGAGCGATACGAGTGGGGCCTAAGAGATTGACTTCAACGGCCGAATCCAACGGTGAATCGAAACTCACCGTGGCGGCGGAGTGAATGATGATGTCGCAGGAAGCGAATATTGCACGATCGTTGTCGTTTAATCCCAAACCATCGCGTCCGACATCACCCGCAACCGCCGTGATGCGACGCGCTGTCATTTCGGCAAAACCTTCCGCACCAAGATCTGCGCGCAGGCGATCGAAAGCATCGTTTTTCAAAATCTCGCGCGCCAAACGTTGCTCAACGCTTGATCGCTTGCCGGGGCGAACCAAAAGCACAATCGAACAATCGGGAACGCTTCGCAAGATGCGTTCCAAAAGATTGGTCCCCAAAAATCCCGTCGTGCCGGTGATGAACAGCCTCTTGCCGGCGAGTTGTTCGCGAATCACGAGCGAATTCTTACCATTTGGTAAGTAAGTTGTCTAGACTATGTCCGTGGCCGTCCCAACCGTCCCCAAAACCCCAGTCGCCCCTAGGGCAAACCGGCCTCGGCTGACCGAGGACCGCATCTTGGCCGTCGCCCTCGATTCGTTCAGTCGACGGGGTTTTGACGCCACATCGCTGGATGCGTTGGCGGCTGAATTGGGCGTCACCAAACAAGCGATTCTCTATCACTATGCGTCGAAAAAAGTTTTGCTCGAAGCCGTCATTGATCGGGCGTGTTTCGATCTCATTATCGAATTTGATGGCGCACTTTCGTCAGCCGGATCGGGTTGGGATCGCATCGAACGATTAGTGCGCACCATGTTTCGTGTTGGTGTGCGTCGTCCCGAACTTATGGGACTAGTGCGTGAGGTATCGCGCTTGGGTGGCGATGCCGCTGCGCGACTTTCGGTTGACTTGCAACCTTTCGTTGAACGGGCAACGTCGTATTTCCAACGCGAAATGGATGCGGGCACTATTCGCAAATGCGATCCATCAATGTTGTTAATGCTTTCTTATTCTGCGGTTATCGGTATTGCCACCGATATGGAAGTGTTGCGCATCGTTGGCATGGAGCCGACGTTGCGTTCGGCAGCCATTCGTCGTCGTGAACTTTTAAGTTTTCTGAAAGCAGCAATGTCGGCGTAAGGATTACGCGTTGCGATAGCGCTGCGTTTCGTTATGACGTTCCAACGCTAAGTGCACAAGTTCATCAATAAGTGCACGATAGGGAAGTCCGGTGGCTTCCCACATTTTTGGATACATCGAAATTGGAGTGAATCCTGGAATGGTATTCACCTCGTTGAGTAACCAGCCGCGACCGTTTTCTTCATAAAAGAAATCAACGCGAGCCATTCCCTCACAGCGATAGTGGCGAAATACATCGCAGGCCAAAGCGCGTACAACATCGGCTTCAGCCTTCGGTAACGACGCCGGAATATCTAATTGAGCAGCGCCGTCGTTGTATTTGTCGTTGTAATCGTAAAACTCTGCTGCCGGTTTGATTTCGCCTGGCACTGAGGCGCGGGGTGAATACGTGTGACCAAGCACTGCCACTTCAATTTCCCGTCCGTTGATTGCTTCTTCAAACACAATCCAGTCATCGAACCTAAGTGCTTCATCAATGGCGGCCGAAAGTTGATCGACAGTCGATGCTTTTGAAATTCCAATAGATGAGCCGCAATTTGCGGGCTTCACGAAAATGGGAAGTGAAAGTTGCGCAATCACTTTGCTCATTGCTTCGTCTCGTTGTGCACCAATCAGATCGACGCGATGCGACGAACACCAGTTGCCTTGAGGAATGCCATTTGCTTGCGCCATTTTTTTGGCGGCCACTTTGTCCATGGAGAGTGCAGAACTCAAAACGCCGCAGCCAATAAACGGCAAACCAGCCAGTTCCAATAAACCTTGCACGGTGCCGTCTTCGCCCATCGGTCCATGAAGAAGAGGGAAGACGACGGTGGCGGCAGTTGAGGCAGCAACGTCGGTGGGAACAATTTCTTGTCCTTGCACCGATAGTGATTCACCGAGTTCGCTCACACGGTTGCTTTGCAAAAGAGCAAGAGCCTCATCGGCGCTATGCCAAGTGCCGCTGCGGTCAATGCCAACCGGAAAGATTTCGTACTTATTTGGATCGGCTGCTGCTACGACGTGTCGAGCGGTTATACGAGAAATGTCGTGCTCGGCGGATTGACCACCAAACAGAATGACAAGACGAGTACGGGATTCGGCCACACCGAAAAAGTAGTGGGGAATGAGACGAGGTAAGTGCGAAGGCTGAGAAATCCTGAAATGTTGGGGCGGCGAATAGTCTTGGGCGAGTACGGGTTACCGCTTTTCGTTTGGTTAGGTGAGATTGATGGCTTCGGATCGCGAATCGTGCGGGGCAGTGCCGGATCCAAATCGCGTTGGCGGCCCTGGCTGGCTCTCGGCAACGGGTGGTCGACTCACGGCGGCACAAAAACGTCAGATGTTGGTCGTTTCGCTAACAACCCAGCGCCGATTGATTGCGCAGAAAATTCGTCGACGCCGCCCGACCTCAGTTGACTTATCGGAAATTGCAAACTTCCCCGATAGTCGCCTCGTGCGCGAAGCCGAAGAAGCAGCGTTAGTGCAATCGCCACAAATTCTTGGTCATGCGTATCGAACGGCTTTGTTTGCGCGGGCCTTAGCGAAGATTGATGGCGTGGATGTGGACGATGAACTTTTAGTCGTCTGCGGATTGCTTCACGATGCCGGTTTAGTACCGAGCGTGTTGGGTCAAGACTTCACTGTTCGTAGTGCCGCCATCGCATGTGAGGTGGCAAACAAAGTTGATCGGCCCGAAACTTGTGATCACCTTGCCGATGCGATCGTTGTGCATACAACAGTGGGAATAAATGTTGAGCGTGATGGAGCACTCGGTGTTTATACACAATTCGGAGCCATGGTTGATCTCATTGGATTTCGAGAGCGGCATCTACCGCACGACTTTGTGGCTCGTACCGTCGCCGCCTATCCGCGTGATGGATTGAAGAAGAAAATTGCTGAGGATTTTCGAAGCGAGGCGCGGGCGGTGCCCGGCGGACGTTTCGCTTTTTTACGCGGTGTTGGTTTCATTCCGATTGTGCGTATGAACTCCGTCCCGTCGCGCCGTTCCTGAACAACTACGGTGAAGACGTGGAGTTTCTTGCGTCCGAAATTGCTGAAATGGTTGGCGGAACGCTTTCCGGACCCGACTGCACCGTGCATGGTGCGGCAATCGACTCCCGAATTTTGCAAAAAGG